>NZ_LZHI01000015.1:0-91863 GCF_001690385.1 Gilliamella sp. Choc6-1 | reverse complement strand
GAATATCATGGATATCCATTAAAAATACGAGTAGATAATGGACCAGAATTTACAGGAAAAACCTTTATAAACTGGGCTAAATCACATGATATAGCCATTGATTATATAAAGCCCGGTAGCCCTTATCAAAATGGTTACATTGAACGATTTAACCGGACTTATCGAACTGAAGTGTTAGATTTATATCTTTTTAACAACCTAGCGCAAGCAAGGAGAATAACCGAAGAATGGCTCACCATTTATAATACCGAAAGACCGCATGAGGCGTTAAATAACATGACACCGATTGAGTATAAAACACTAAAACAAGCAGCTTAATTTTCTACGTGAGTTGTGTGCTAAGTTTGGGGCATTTACAGTGCCAGTCTTCAACTTCAAAATTATAGACTTTTTTCTTAGTATAAAGAAAGTTTTGTCTTTTTACGCGGTACCATTTTTTATTTTTGGTTTGTATGTGGTCTTGTTCGGTGAGGTCGGCGGCATCTTTCCAGCCTTGTTTGGTGTAGAAGGGGTGTTCGGCGGTGGTTTCTATGGTTTCGCCTTCCAGTTCTATTTGTACGGTGGTGTCTATCTGTTTGCGGATTATGGCGGTTACTTTTTTTAGGCTTATTTCGCCACCGGTTGGGTTTTGCGACCATACCCGATCTCCCTCGCGTATTTGTTCTATTTTTTTTATGTCTTGCTGTGTGTGAACAGGCGTTCCGGCCGGGAAACAGGCGAATACGCATACTTTGCCGTATCGTATGGCTATGTCGTCGGCTTTTTTGGCAAGGGCTTTGGCTGCTACTTTAGCACTTGCTTTGGTTAGCAGTTTTCCGCCTGCGGTTAGGGCGGCTTTACTTATTTTGGATGCTGCCTTACCTACTTTACTGGCCGCTTTGGCCAGTTTTGCTGTTTTTACTGCTGCTGAAGCGGCATTTCCTGCGCCAAATGAAAATAAACCTCCTATATCTAGTGCTAAAAAGGCTGCGCTCAATCCAAATCCTACCCAGTCTCCTTTAATTCCTGAACGTACCATACCGACCACACCGCCTGCAAAGGGTACTATTTCTACTGCATCCCACCAACTTAAGCCTTCTTCTTCTTGCGGTGGGTCTTCGGCGTTTTCTTCGGTCAGTTTATCTAAGTCTTCTCGGCTTACGGGGATTTGTCCGCTGGTTATAAATTCTATTTTGCCGCCCAAACTGCACGGTAAGGTGCTTTTATAGAGTAGGGTTTGGTTGCCTTTGACTTTTACTTTGTAGGTGTCTTTCCATTCTAACGGAACCGGTACGCAAGGTTGTTGCGTTTTTTGACATATCCCAAATGCGGGTATATTGGTTATTGGGATTTTATCGGCGGCGGTGCAGACTTTACATCCGTTTATTTATTCTAAAAAGCTAAGGTCTATTCCATAAAATGAATTATTTATACAAGCTAAGGGAGTTTCTCCTGCTAAGATTGTCACATAATATTGTTGATGATTAAGGCTTGAAAAGGCATATTCAGCCCATTTTTTAGGATTTTTAATTAACTCTAATTCTTCTTTGAATTGTTTTTTTAGTAAATATAAACACGAGCAATATCTTCAAAATACCTACCGATAAAGATCGGCAGGTACACGTTAGATTATTTTAGGTGGTTTGCTGATTTTAATATCGCTATCAATAATTCCCAATAACGATAAACACTTTGAATGTTAACTTTTTCATCTGGTGAATGCGGCGAAACAATCGTTGGTCCAATTGATATCATATCCATATTTGGGTAACTTTGTTTGAATAAACCACATTCAAGACCTGCATGAATCACCATTATTTTTGCTTGCTGAGAAAAAATTTCGTGATATTTATCTTTGGCTAATTTTAGTAGTTGTGAATCTAAATTAGGTTCCCATCCTGAATAACCACCGCTTATTTCATAATTGGCATCTGCTAATTGACTAAGTGATGTCAATGTTGATACAACCGCATCTTTAGCACTATCGACTTGAGAACGAATTAGAAAATGGGCATTAAGTTGATTGTCCTCAATACTAACAATACCTAAATTGAGCGATGTTTCAACCACTCCATGAAGTTGATTACTCATTCTAACTACACCATTAGGCGCTGAATTTAACCAGCTTATAATTTTATTTTGATGTTCTGTAGTTAATACGCGTTTTACTTTGTTTGATTCAACCTCCGATAACGTTATTTCGATAGCAGGCTCTACATGACCTAACTCATTGTGTAAAATTGTTTGATATTGTTTAACAATGGCTTCTAATTTTGGCAGATCTTGTTTATTTAGTGTAATTTCAATAAAGGCTTCTCTTGGGATTGCATTACGTAGTGAACCACCTTTTATATCAGCTAATCTAAACGAGATATCTTGTGCATATTGCGCTAAAAAGCGAGCCATCAATTTAATTGCATTACCACGACCAAGATGAATATCACAACCTGAATGTCCACCTTTTAATCCTTTAAGTGAAATATTCATATAACAATCATGCTTTTCTGACATTACTGCATAAGTAACGGCAAAGGTTGTAGTAAAGTCAACGCCGCCAGCACATCCTGTAAATATTTCGCCTTCATCTTCAGAATCAGTATTAATTAGATAGTGACTTTTTAACCAATTAGGTTGTAAACCAAAGGCACCGTGCATCCCAGTTTCTTCTGATACTGTTATCAATACTTCAATCGGTCCATGTTCAACAGCAGGATCGATTAAAACGGCTAACGCAGATGCTAACCCAACGCCATTATCAGCACCTAATGTCGTTCCTTTGGCTTTTACCCATTCGCCATCGACATAAGCTTGAATTGGATCAGTTAAAAAGTCGTGACTAGTACCTTCATTTTTTTGTGGCACCATGTCCATGTGAGCCTGTAATGCAATTGATGGGCAGTCTTCCATACCTTTGGTAGCAGGTTTACTTAACAAAATATTACCTACTTTATCAAGTTTGCAATCAATACCATGAGTATTAGCAAAATCGACGATATATTTAGTTATCATTTGTTCATGGTGAGATGGGTGCGGAATTTTACAAATATCATTAAAAATCTGCCAAACAAATTTAGGCGTTAAGGTAGAAAGCATAATATAACCTCAATATTAAGTATGTAATAAATTAATGAGTGGTTTTTTTTATTGAATCACATTATAATAAGGTGCAATTTTACATCTATTTTTAGTTCATTAATATTTATTTATTCATACAATCGATTAAAATTGCAGGTTACTCAATGTCAACAGATCAAATTTTATTAACAGAAGAAGAAATACAAGCCAAAAAACAACATAAGGCAGAGCTTATTGCTGAAAAGAAAAAATTCAATGTTACTTGGGAAATGTTGCAATCCTATGGTCGCCAACTTTCTGAGCGCTTATTACCTGCAAATCAATGGAAAGGTATTATTGCCGTTAGCCGTGGTGGATTAGTGCCTGCTGCTATCTTAGCCCGAGAATTAAGTATTCGCTATGTCGATACTGTTTGCATTTCAAGTTATGATCATGATCACCAAAGAGAAAAATTAATATTAAAACAAGCTAATGGCGATGGTGAAGGTTTTATTGTTGTTGATGATTTGGTCGATACTGGTAATACCGCTCATACTATCCGTGAAATATACCCAAAAGCTCACTTTGTTACTATTTTTGCAAAACCTGCTGGCAAACCACTTGTTGATGATTATGTTGTCGATATTGCACAAGATACTTGGATTGAACAGCCATGGGATACAGGAGTCATGTTTGTTAAACCTATTAGCGATCATAAATAATTGATAAGGAAGTTAAGGTTGTTATGGCAACTACCGAAAATCTAACTGAACAGATATTTAAACCACAATTTGATTATCCTGAAACTTCAACACTTATCAATCGCATTGATAATAGTAATGGTAGTAGCATTAGCACCTTAGATGGGGAAATTGACTTCAGATGGTATCGAATTATTAATCCCATTTTATGGCATTGGCGTGGATTACCCAAATTAGAGGCTGAAGCGGTTTTATCAAAAATTGCCGCTTCAACTCGAATCCACACAAATGATACCTGGCTAGACACTGTTGTTGGTTATCAATCTGGCAACTGGACCTATGAATTTTTAAATCAAGCGGCAGTATGGCAAGCTAAAGCTGAATCAATTGATGAAGCAAATCTTATAGATGAAAATAAAAATAATTTACACAATTATTATCTTATAGCCAGCATATATGCAAGTATTGCTAGTTATCCTCATTTTAAAAATGACCAGCTAGCAATGTATGCCCAAACATGCGCTTATCAATATTATGCAAAAGCTCTTCAATTTTCGCCATTTTTGATAAAAGAACTGGAATTTAAAGTCGATAATCGTAGTGTCAAAACAATTTTACATTTACCAAAATGCGAAGGGACTTGCCCTGTTGTGTTGATTTGTAATGCGTTAGGCAATTTGCAGATCGATTATTATCGTTATTTTAGTGAATTTTTAGCGCCGCATGGATTTGCCATGCTAACTGTTGATCTACCAACTGTTGGTTATAGCCGTAACTTTGCTTTATCACAAAATAGTAGCCAAATTCATCAAGCTATATTAGAGCAGTTGTCTTCTGTTCCATGGATAGATGATCATCGGATTATTGTTGCTGGATTTAGGTTTGGTTCGCATATTGCTACACGCTTAGCTTATTTGATGCCAAATAAAATAAAAGGCGTATTTAATTTTACTCCGTTTATTCATCAAATCTTTGTTGATAAAGATCTGCAAAAAAATCTACCGAATAGTTATAAAGATATGTTAGCTAGCCGTTTGGGATTACCTTCAATATCCAACCAACAATTGGCAGCAGAATTAAATTATTTTTCACTAAAAAATCAAGGACTTTTAACTCATTCTTGTCATGAGCCTGTTATGAATATCCTCTTTGAGGGTGATAAGTTAAGTGATCTTTGTGAAGCAAAATTAATTCATTCAATCAAACAAAATAAAGTAATAACTGTACCTAAAACACAGTTACAAAAAAGTTTGCATAAGGCGTTAACACAATCAGTAAATTGGATGAAGTCTGTTATATAACGTGAAAAAATAAGAATATGCTATGACTATTAAAAAACAACAAACCCTAGTTGTTAAATTAGGTACCAGTGTACTAACAGGTGGAACGAAACAACTTAATCGAGCACAAATAGTTGAGTTGATAAGGCAATGCGCAAGCCTACATCAAGATGGGCATAAAATTATCATTGTTACATCTGGTGCAATTGCAGCAGGACGTGAATATCTTAACTTCCCTTCTCTACCTAATACCGTTGCTTCAAAGCAATTACTCGCTTCTGTTGGACAAAGTAAGCTTATTCAACTTTGGGAACAGCTATTTTCTATCTATAAGATCTATATTGGTCAAATGTTACTTACCCGTGCAGACCTTGAAGATCGTGAAAGATTTTTAAATGCACAAGACGTTTTAAAAGCAATGTTAGTTAATCATATCATTCCAATCATCAATGAAAATGATGCTGTTGCAACCGCAGAAATTAAAGTTGGCGATAATGATAACTTATCAGCGCTAGCTGCCATTTTAGCCGAAGCTGATAAGTTGATTTTATTAACTGATATTGAAGGTCTTTATACAGCCGATCCAAGAGCTGATAAAAGTGCCAAGTTAATTCATGAAATTGATCATATTGACGATAATTTACGAAGTATCGCCGGAGGTAGTGTTTCAGGGTTAGGTACGGGTGGGATGAGCACAAAATTACAAGCAGCTGAAGTAGCTGGAAGTGCAGGTATAGAAGTTATTATCGCTGCAGGAAATAAACCAAATGTTATTATTGATATTGTCAATAATAAACCTATTGGAACACATTTTTTACCACAAAAAACACCACTAGAACATCGTAAACACTGGTTGTTTGGTGCACCAAAAGCAGGCAAAGTGTTATTAGATGATGGTGCTGTTAATGCAATTTTAAATAATGGTAGCTCGCTATTACCTAAAGGGATTATCAGCGTAGAGAAAAATTTTTCTCGCGGTGAAGTTATTGATATTTGCGATAAATTTGGCAAACCCTTTGCGTGCGGTGTTAGTCGTTATAATAATGATGCTTTAAGGCAAATTGCAGGGCATCATTCGCAAGAAATTAGCAAAATTATTGGCTATGAATATGGTCATGTTGCTGTTCACCGTGATGATATGTTAATTAATTAAGTAATAAGGAAAGAAAATTATGGAATTAGCTATTGTTGGTATAATTGCCAATTGGTTGGCAGTATTTTATATTAATGTTTCATTAAAATATGATGAGGCATCTCAGATACTTTTACCATTGGTTATTATTTTTGCTTTGGTTGCTACTATAGGATTAATTATTACAACACATAATAAAAAAATTGGAGGTATATTAATCATTATAGGTAGTATTCTTTTTGTACCGTTAGGATTAATTGGTGTTCTCGGTGGAAGAAAAATTATAAGTCAAGAAAATGCAAAATCTTTAGAAGAAAGACGTCATTTTTAGAACATAAAAAGATATTACAACAACATATAGGATAAAAAAAATGGAATCAAAAAATCAAACCATTAAACAATTTTATGCACGACATTTGGCAATGTTTGGTATTGTCTTTTGTATCATTGCTATCATAGCAATGTTAGTCATATCTCCAAAATTCGGGTATAACATTGCACCGTTACTATCTATACTAGTTATATCAATTTTGCAATATTTTATGGTATATATTACCATTGGTGAAGATTTTATTACATTCAGACCAGCACTAATAAGAAGCAATATAAACGTGCTTTTCGATGAAATCAAATCTATTAGATATGAGCCTAAAAAAGTATTTATAGAATACTGTAATAAAATAACTAAACAGGAATCTACTTTAAAGATATCTTTAAGTGTTTTAGATAATGACACAAAAACAGAGTTTTTAAACACTTTACATACAGTTTTAAAAGATAAAGAGTCATAAATTGATGCTTATTAGAGCAAAGAAGTACTGTTCTTTGCTCTTATTTTTATTCATACAGTAATACTTAAATAGAAAAATATTATTGTTATATCCTACTTAGATTTTATTTCTTTACAAGAAACGTATACTTTTGATATCTATCATCGGCATTAAGAGATGAATAAAATGTAGAAAAACACCAAGTAAATAATGAAATAAAAATTTTTTGGCAAATTTCAATATAATATTAACGTTATGCAAAAAATTATTTTATAAAAAATACCACTTAGCAAATAGAATTGTAAAAAATAAACTTTAGAGGCAACAATAATGTTACAACAAATAGGTAAAGCGGCCAAGCTTGCTTCATATCAATTGGCACAATGCCCTACTTCAACTAAAAATAAAGCTTTAACTATTATTGCTGATTTATTAGAAGAACACAGTGCAACAATTCTTGCCGCTAATAAGGAAGATATTAAATTGGCAAAAGAGCAAGAGTTAAATGAAGCAATTCTTGATCGATTATTGTTAACCCCCAAACGACTATCATCTATCACCAATGATGTCCGTAAAATCATTTCATTAACTGATCCTATTGGTCAAATCATTGATGGTTCTACTTTAGAAAACGGTTTAAAGTTACACCGTCACAGAGTACCACTTGGCGTTATTGGTGCGATTTACGAGGCTCGACCAAATGTAACCATTGATATTACAGCTCTTTGTTTAAAAACAGGCAATGCCGCAATACTTCGCGGGGGTAAAGAAACAATCAATACTAATATGGCCACAATTTCTGTTATTCAAAAAGCGTTAAAACAAGTTGGTTTACCCCAGACAGCTGTTCAATATATTAATAATCCTGATCGTAAATATATTCATGAGTTACTTAAACTCGATAAGTATATCGATATGATTATCCCCCGAGGTGGTGCATCTTTACATAAATTATGTCGTGAACATTCAACAATACCCGTCATTACAGGTGGTATTGGAGTCTGTCACATTTTTGTTGATGAAAGTACTGATATTGATAATGCTCTACCAATTATTGTCAACGCCAAAACTCAGCGTCCAAGCACTTGTAATACGCTTGAAACGTTACTAGTCCACCGAAATATTGCGGAGCAGTTTTTGCCAAAACTTTGTCAGGTCATGGCAGATAATAACGTCGTATTACATACTGACCAAAACTGTTATGACATATTAAAAACAGGTAATGCAACTATCCTACCAGTAAAAAATGAAGAATTACGACAAGAATGGTTATCAAAAGATTTAAACGTGATCATTGTTGATTCACTTGAATTGGCTGTAGAACATATCCGCGAGTATGGTACGGGTCATTCGGAGTCCATTCTCACGCGTAACTTGCTTAATGCAGAACAGTTCGTAAATCAGGTTGATGCAGCTGCAGTTTATGTCAATGCATCAACACGTTTTACTGATGGTGGGCAATTTGGATTAGGTGCAGAAGTAGCAGTTAGTACACAAAAACTACATGCACGCGGACCAATGGGACTCGAAGCTTTAACTACCTATAAATGGATAGGTTATGGAGACAATTTAATTCGTCAATAATAAGATTCTGTTTAATATAACTGTTCGAGCATTCCGAACAGTTTTTTATGCTTAACCAAACTAATCAAAATTACGCATTAATAATGCATAATTTAAATCGATTTCTTCAGGAATTGGAATATAAACAATATGTCCATCACCTAAACCAGCAGGAACAGGTTGTCCTTTTTTGTTTTCCATTCGCTCAATCGTGAAAGTTTTATTACCCTTCGGTGTCATAATTTCAACGCTATCTCCAACAGAGAATTTATTTTTTACGATAACTTCAGCCAACCCATTTAATCGTTTACCAGAGAACTCACCAACAAATTGCTGCCTTTCCGAAACTGAATGGCTATGTTCGTAGTTTTGCATTTCTTCATGCTTATGGCGACGTAAAAATCCTTCCGTATACCCTCGATGAGCAAGTGCATTAAGCTCTTGTAACAAGCGAGGATCAAAAGGCTTACCTTCACTCGCAGAATCAATAGCTTGGCGATACACTTGTGCTGTTCTTGCACAATAATAAAAAGATTTAGTTCTTCCTTCAATCTTGAGCGAATGGACACCAATTTTTGTTAAATCATCAACTAGTTCCACTGCTCTTAAATCCTTTGAGTTCATAATATATGTACCATGCTCATCTTCATAAGCTTGCATATATTCACCTGGGCGACCTGATTCTTCAAGCATAAATACTTTACTAGTAGTTTGACCAATTCCTAATGTTGGTTCAACTTGTTTTACCGAGATTGGTTCACATTTATGTATAATTTGCCCCACTTCGTCTTCTTTACCCTCAGCAACTTTATATTCCCAACGGCAGGCATTAGTGCATGTTCCTTGATTTGAATCACGCTTATTAATATAGCCCGAAAGCAAGCAGCGCCCAGAATATGCCATACACAATGCGCCATGGATAAACACTTCTAACTCCATTTCAGGAACTTTTTCACGGATTTCAGCAATTTCATCAAGTGATAATTCACGCGATAAAACGACTCGAGTTAATCCCATTTGATGCCAAAATTTTACTGTTGCCCAGTTAACAGCGTTCGATTGTACAGATAAGTGAATTTCCATATCAGGAAAATGTTCGCGAACTAACATGATTAAACCTGGATCTGACATGATGAAAGCATCAGGTTTCATATTTACAATGGGTTCTAAATCACGAATAAAAGTTTTGAGTTTAGAATTATGAGGAGCAATATTAACTACCACATAAAACTTTTTGCCTTGAGCATGGGCTTCGTTAATACCAATTGCTAAATTTTCATGATTAAATTCATTATTACGAACCCGCAAACTATATCTAGGTTGCCCTGCATATACCGCATCAGCCCCATAGGCAAACGCATAACGCATATTTTTTAAAGAACCGGCAGGAGAAAGTAATTCTGGTTTAGCATATAAAAGTGTCATCAAAAATGCCTTTGATTTCAAGTCAGTATTACATATTAAGTAATAGGTTAAGCAAAATAGAGGGCATTTTACGCTTTAGAATTTTGATTGGCAAATATATATTATCAAAGCAATCAAAGTATCACCATATTTAGCTTTATTTAAAAGCAAAGCAAATAAATCAGCTATTATCAGCATAGCAAATGTTTATAAGCCTACTGCACTAAAAGTTAATAAATATCTTATTGTATAAAGACAGAAAATTAAATTATAGATAAAACATTTATTGCAAATAATTTAATCAGCATTATTAAGTAAAGGTAAATATTCACTCCAGCGATATTCCCTAATAGGCATAGGTTTAGCCCCTTTAAAATATAAAACTAATGCCGGTTTAATGTTATTCCAATTATCTACAAATTCATACCGAATAAGACAACCTTTTTTTATTAGATTCTTTGCTTTCGCATGATAATTAAAATAGCTCATAGCCTATCTCAATAAACTAAAAAATAAATATTAAAAACATGTTGACATATTTAAAGTTAATATAAATCGTTAATATACAATATTTGATTAATGACAAATTCGCATAAAGTGATTATAAGATTATTCTAAATAAAGATTATTAAAATGGAGGCGCGTCCCGGAATCGAACCGAGGTAGACGGATTTGCAATCCGCAGCATGACCACTCTGCCAACGCGCCGTATAGATCGATCTATATGAATAGGTTGCAAATATTAGCATTGGCTTATTAAGAGGTCAAGGTAAAATAGATTATAATTACATCAGTCATATTTGAAGTTGAAATTTATTTAATCATTCCAAGGTTATATGGTAATTAATCATACTAATTTTAGTATTGATAAAAAATTTTAACTGCAGTTAATATGATATGCCACCTCAATTTACACAAAATAACGACATTTTATTGTGTTGAAGGATGTCTATAAATCTATGTAATATCATTGTTATTCGCAAAATCACTAGGAAATAAATAAACACCACTTAGAAATGGAAAATTGATTGATTGCCAATTAACATTAAAATCGGGTTGAAATTTGATAATGGAATCAAAAAGTAACGTTGTACAATAAAGATGCAGCTCTTCACGAGGGGGTTAATATGAAAGCTTCCCCTTGTTTTGTTAAAAAATCACTAACAATTTGTTACTGTTGCTTATTAGATATAAAATTAGGTTTCGCTATAGCATATGTTTCGGCTAGTTCAGGCGTTATAAACTCAGCTAAAGTTGATACAATATTAGCTTTTTTAGATTCTTTGAAAGAGTAATCTATATTTGCTATAACATAGTTATTTTATTTAAGATTAATTAGCCAGTTACCATCAGCCTTAATCACTGATATGTTTTTTTCATCATTAGTATATTTTACGGGTTCAGATTTGACTTTATCAAGTCCACCATGTTCATCAGCAAATTGTTTACCTCGCTGTAGTACTTCTTGTATTTTTCTTTTAACGAACATTCGCATATCCATACCTTTATTATCATTATCTTTAGGAAAATTTATAAGATTCATAAGTATCTGAATCACCTTTGTAGATTGCTGTAGTAAATTTTTTTGCTACTTGTTCAGGAGAATCATTATTGGAACATGCAGTTACCATAAACGCTAATAAAATACACTTAAAAATTTCATTATCAATTTAAATTATAATTAATATATTACATAAACTCCCTTTGGTAAAATAAACAATATCAAAGGAAATAAGTTAAATAATACTAGGTAATCAAATAATTACAAAGTAATATGGAATAATGACTACTATTTAAAATTTAAAAGGATATCTTGCCAACTTTGATCTAATTTAGCTTCAATAACTATTGGTTTATGTTGGGTTGGATGTGTGATTTCAAGTTTGCTTGCGTGTAACATCAATCGTTTGATATTAAAATAAGTTGTAAATGCACGATTTTGATGTAAATCACCATGTTTGCTATCCCCCAATATCGGATGGAAAATATGTTTCATATGGCGACGTAGTTGATGTTTACGACCTGTTTGTGGTTTTAATTCAACAAAACTATACCTTGCTGTTTCAAATTTGCTAACCTTAATCGGAACTTCAATTTTGCTGATAGATTTGTAAAATGTGACTGCATCTTGTGCTGATTTATTCTTATTAGAAAATTTATCTGCAATTTTATCTAATTCTTCAACTAAAGGGTAATCAATCACAGATTCCCCCTCAACATAACCGCGCACAATCGCATGATACGTTTTTTCAATTTGTTTTTTTGCAAATTCTTCTGACATAATTCTTGCTACATCACTAGAAAGAGCAAACAACAAAACACCAGAGGTTGGTCTATCTAGTCTATGTATAGGAAAGACATGTTGACCGATTTGATCACGCAATGTTTGCATCACAACAACTGTTTCATTTTTATCTAACCAACTGCGATGCACAAGCCAACCAGATGGTTTGTTAATGGCAATTAAGTCATCATCTTGATAAAGAATTTCAAACATAGAATATTTATTAAAATATCAATTATAAAAAGAGCTCTTCAAGCTCTTTAGCTATACTAGGGCCATTATTATCGCCAATGGCATAATTTGCTTTGGCTTTCACTTCATCATCAGCATTACCCATCGCAATCCCTAATCCAGCAATAGATAACATACTTATGTCATTATAACTGTCACCAAAAGCGACTATTTCGCTTAAATCAATATTTTCGTGCTCTGCCCAGTGAGTTAACCCATTTCCTTTGGTATTTCCTTTAACTGCTACATCTGCTCGATTTGACCAAGACCATTCACACGAAAACACTCCTAAGGAATCAACTGCATTTGAAAATTGTTGTAAAGCAGGTATATCATGGCTACTAGTAGCAAATTTAAATATAGCACCAGCTTCATCAATCAATTTCTCAAAGTTGTCAATTTTTTTGATCTCTGGTTGTAAAAATAAAGGTAAGGATTTTACCCACTTGAAAAACCCTTCAAGGTGATCATCAAGCACTTCATAAATCATCATTTTATCGGTATAAATTAAAGTATGAATGCCAAACTTATTGACTAAATTTAACAATATTTTAGCTTGTTCTTTAGTCATTGGTTTTGCAGAGAAAGTTTTCTGCCTTTCAAAATCATATAAATATGAGCCATTACAACATATCGCAGGCGTTGTTAATTTAAGTTGATAGTAATAAGGATAAATCACTGAATGATGACGCCCTGATACCAAAATAACTTTAACACCTTTAGCACTGATTTTTTCGATCATATCAATCGTTTCAGGCAAAACTAGACGGTTACTGGCTAATAGCGTACCATCCATATCAAAGGCAACAGCTTTATACTTCATATCAGACCTCGTTTCCTAACTCAATATACCAATAAAACATTTAATATCTTCAATCATTGAATGATAAATTTATAACAAACAAAAGTAATAAAATTCAAATTAGAATTCAATTTTTTGGCGACCTACAAACGAGTGCGATAACGTTGTTCCATCCACCATTTCTAATTCACCACCGACCGGCACACCATGAGCGATACGGGTTGCAATAACATTAAACTCGAAACACATTTGCGCAATATAATTTGCTGTTGCATCACCTTCTATGGTCGGATTGGTAGCCAATATGATTTCATTAATTGATTCAGAAGCCAATTTATTTTTAAGCAAATCCAAACCAATATCGCTTGGTCCAATACCATCTAATGGCGATAAGTGTCCCAATAACACAAAATAACGGCCACTATATTGCCCTGTTTGTTCAATAGCAACAATATCAGCAGGTGTTTCAACCACACAAAGTTGTCCACTACTTTGGCGACGAACATTGGCACAAATAGTACAAATATCTTTTTCTGTAAAAGTTCTACACTGCTGACAATGACCGATATTAATCATTGCTTCATGAAGCACATGCGCTAATTTGATGCCACCTTGTCGATTACGTTGTAATAAGTGAAAAGCCATTCGCTGTGCAGATTTGGGACCAACGCCCGGTAAACAACGGAAAGCTTCCATGAGAGATTCTAATAAAGGACTAATTTGCATAAATTTGTTTATTTATCATAATAAATAGAGTTAGCACTAATAATACCTTTTTTCAAGCCTCTATAAAACAAGAATTACACAACTTCTTAACTTATATGTATATAAAATTCTTAAACACATTTAAATATTTTAATAACGATAACCTAATCCATGAATTGTTTTGATTAATATAGGATTTAAAGGATCTACCTCAATTTGTTTGCGTAACTTTGAAATATGCTGATCAAGAGTTCGGCTATTTGGTGAATAATCATATCCCCAGACATAATCAAATAACATATCACGAGTAACAACTTGATTTTTATTTTTATAAAAACACTCCAGTATTTTAATTTGGCGTAGAGAAAGTTCTATAATTTGTTCACCACGTTTAGCACATAACTCCATAGGTTCAATCATTAAATCCCCAAAAATAAAGAATTCATTTATTGTTTGTTGTGGATATTGCGACTTTAAATAACGCTTTGCAATCGCTTTAATTCTGGCACGAAGTTCATGAATACCAAATGGTTTATTCATATAATCATCAGCACCAAGCTCGAGCGCAACGACACGATCAATTTCTTCATCTTTTGCTGATAAAAACAGAATTGGCACATCATCATTTTGTTTACGAATTTCACGACAAACACTGTAACCATCAAGTTCAGGCATCATAATATCTAAAATAATAAAATCAGGTTGATGCTGCTCAAATAATTCTAACGCAAATTTACCATTTTCAGCTTCAATAATAGTGTATCCTTCTTGTTCTAAAAGATCAGACATACCCCTACGGATATTTTGATCATCTTCGGCAATTAAAATTTTCATTTTTACTCCGATAAAATTAATGAAAAGGCAATGCCAGGCTCCTCATTAGTTACCTCAATTGTGCCACGCAATTGCAATGCTAATTGGTTCGCGATGGTTAACCCAATTCCGGTTCCAGAAACTCCTTCAGTTATTGAAGAATCGATACGATAAAAAGGTTTAAAGATCTGTTTTAAAAGATGATTTGGAATACCATCTCCATAATCTCGTACTGTAATAACTGTCTGTTTTTCTTCCTTATTAAGTAACAAGTCTACTTTTTTACCGTCCGCTGCATATTTTTCAGCGTTGCTTAAAAAATTACTGACAATTTGCATCACCTTGTCTTCATCAGTATTAATAACATAATCCTTATCACAATTAATAATCAAATTAAGCTGTAATGATTTTGTATCTAAAATCGGCTTAAATGTGTGATAAATTCGCTCTACTAACCCAGCTAAGTTAACTAGTTTGACATTAAGTTTAGTCTGCTTATTAAAGTTAAGCACATTTTGTACAAGCCTTGTAAGTCTTTTACTTTCACTAAAAATGATATCTAGATAAGTTGGAATTGGCTCGGGCTCATCAACCAACTGTTCTTTTAACATTTCAGAGTAAAGCGTGATATTGGTTAAAGGTGTTTTAAACTCATGAGACACCTGCCCAACAAAGCTGACTTGTTGTCTGGCTAAACGAACAGTTCGAGTATAATCTCGATAGGCATACCAAACAATTCCTACAATGAAAGTAACAAATATAACCAGAGCCCAACCACCTAACCAATATAGATTAACAATCTTTGGTGATGAGTAATAATAAGTCAATTGCCAATTTTGTAATGGATAATCAAGCATCACATTGATATTGTTAGCAGAAGGCAACTCACCATTAACATAAATTTGTTTATCCCCATCAAACAATTTGAAATTATCTATAATTGGCTGATTTTCGAATAAACAAATAACATCTAATGAAAAGTTAATTAGTGAAAGCTCAAAACCTCTAATAGTATCCCTTTGCTTTGACCAAAAAATAAGATAGCCATAAGATTGATACCAACCAGAAGTTGGCTGAAATAGTTCACTTGAGGTATTAGGACTAAATAAAATAGAATTATCATACTGTATCGACTCAACAATTTTAATCCATTGCAAGTCTGTATTATTACTTAAATAAATAATTTTATTACGATGAATTTCGAATGCATTTTTGATATCTGGTTGTGATGCCAATAAATTATCAAAACTATCGGCATTTTTTTCCAAAAGTTGAAACAAGCTAGTAAGATAAACCAAACGTTGATTAAACAACGATTCAATTGATGATTTTATATTATCGACTCGGCTTTGTGCTAACATTTTTTCATGATTTTCACGCATAAAGACTTCATGTTCAATGCTACGCCAACCTAAATAAATAAAAGCTGCAATTAATATAAAAATAGATAGAATCGCTGCTAATTTCTTCATCGTTTTATTTTTTAATAACACTTTGCTTAGATTCGTATTGTTTTTCCGCCATTTGTTTACGGTAAATTTTTTCATCTTCTTTATAAACAGCATCTGCCATGATCTTATTTTTTTCCATTTGCTCTTTTAATCTTATACTGGCTTCTGGCGCACTATTGCTTAACTTTAAAGCATGTGATTCGAGCATTTTGCTATTATCATCCAATATTTTTTTGGCTGCATCTAAATTTCCTTGATTGTAAAGTTCTAATGCTTTTTCATTTTCAAGTGTAACTTTTTGTATTTCTGATTCAGCCACCACATCTTGAAGAATTGCATCATCAACAACCTCTTGTCTGTCAGTATAAGCAATTTTAATGGTATCTGTCTTTTTTTCGGTCTTCTTAGTTCGCAAGTTATCATATTCAAAAGAAACTTCAGCTAATGTTTTATTTTCACCAACTTTACCTTTAGGTGGAATAACCTCCAATAAAAGATATTTTTCTTGATTTGAATAAATTTGATTCATTCTGACAGTAACTTGGTTATCTTTAATAACCCCATCACGACCGAGTAAACGAACAGGTTTAACACCATCTTTTAGTTGAATAGTAATAATAACATCTTGCGCAATAGCTGACATTACATCATTAAATTCACGTACAAACACATTCTCAAGATCTAAAGAATTATTAACAAATACGTGATTACCGTCACTATAACTAGCAATCGACGACATCAACAACTCATTATAGTCTGCGCCAATACCAAACGTACTAATAGCTATATGCTTTTTAGCAGCAATAATTGCCAGATCTGAAAGCTCACTGACTGAAGTTGGTCCAATATTTGCCTGTCCATCAGATAGTAAAATAATACGATTCACTTTGTCCTTAGAAAGTTGTTTTTCGACTTGATTAATACCTTTACTTAAGCCAGCAAATAAAGCTGTACCACCACCAGCAACAATATTTTCATTAATAAGATTAATCAGTTTCTGCTTATCTTTAACTTTAGTTGAAGGCACAATCACCTTAGCATCATAATCATAAGCAACAATTGATAAAGTATCATCTTCATTAAGCATGTTAACAGCGAAAATTGCAGCTTCTCGCGCTTTTGCAATGCGTTGCCCCGACATAGAACCTGAACGATCGATAACAATCGCCAAATTAATCGGCACTCGAACGGATGCATCTACTTTTTTACCTGTTAGGGATATTTTTAAATAATTTTTTTCTTGATTATTTTCTAAAATAATTGGTGATGCTAATTCAGAACGGATTTGAATATCATCAACTGATTTTGCATAGCAACCAAGAGTAAATATTGAAAGCCAGATAGCAGCTAATGTTTTTATAAATTTCATTGTTGACTCCTCATTCATAGAATAATTTATCCAATTATCGTATTTTTATCAATTAAATTGTCTAATTGATGTATCTAATTGTAAAAAATTGTAAAATACCAAAACATTGACAAATCCTATTGGAAAAAAGATTCGCATTACATAAACATTTTTATATTAATGAAATAACCTTATCACTTGAAAATATTTGATTTTTACAATATGTTGGATTTAAATTAGGTTATTACCCTAATCTACTGAAAAAATAAATTCTTCATCACAATAAATTATCAACGCTATAAGTTTAATAAGTAAAATACTCAAATAAAAATATTCTATAATTTATTCAAAAATAACCACATTAAATCTGACATATTACACATATAATTCAAACAACATCATGGAATAACCTTTCATACTTAGCAAAGTAATATATCGAATTAATAATACATTCCAATAGCTACAATCTGGAAAAATGTAATGAATAATACTTATATGAATAAAAATATTTGCTTACTATGGCAAAATAATACTTATTTAATTGTATTAATTTATTTCTTATTATTTATGCATAATGTTAGATGCAGCTATTTCCTAAATATTAAATGAAAATTAATAACAATATTAAAAATTTTCAAAAGACAAAATCCTGATAAAAAATTAATTTTATTTTTTACAACGATGTGATCCTTGTTTATTGCAAGCATAAAGAGCAAAGGTATATAATAAAAAATTAGCCATTCTTATAGAGAATATTTAGAGAGCATTGAATATGACTCAATTACAAGAAAAACTTGCACTTATAAAAAATAGTATCATCACTATTCCAAATTACCCTAAAGAAGGGATTTTATTCCGTGACATAACAAGCCTACTTGAAAACCCTATCGCATTTAAAACATCGGTTGAACTTTTTATCGAACATTATAAAGATAAAAACATTGATAAAGTCGTTGGCACTGAAGCACGAGGATTTATCTTTGCTGCACCAATCGCTCTCGCCTTAGGGGTTGGATTTGTCCCTGTACGCAAACCAAATAAGTTACCGCGTAACGTATTTAAAGAAGAGTATCAACTTGAATATGGTACCGATACACTAGAAATACATACAGATGCGATTAAAAAAGGTGAAAGAGTTTTAATTATCGACGATTTACTTGCAACTGGGGGTACTGTTGCAGCAACAGCAAAATTAATTCAAAAAGCAGGTGGCATCGCTCAAGATGCTGCTTTTGTTATTAACTTACCTCATCTACAAGGTAAAACTAAATTAATCAATATGGGAATTAATTGTTTTACATTAGTTGATTTTTCAGGCGAATAAAAACATTATTTAGGGCGAAATATCGCCCTATTTTTAAATATGCCTTCATTAATTTATCTAATTAACTCTTAAATCCCCCTCTTCTTACTACCTCAATTATGACAAGCAAAAAAATAAATTTCTCTGTTTAGATTTCCTATTAACCAAATCACAAGATGCATAAAAAATCAATTTTAATCTTGAAATTCACTTTAATATGAATTATTATTCATAAATAAAGCATAATTATTAAAATAGGTAAATTGAAATGAAAAAAATTAGCCACATTATCACCAGAACACCTGCCAAATCGCTTATAAATGGACTAACATCGGTTAACTTAGGAAAGCCTGATTATCAAAGAGCCTTAGAGCAGCACAATAAATATATTCAGGCATTACAGCAATGTGATGTTGATATTACCATTTTACCACCAGATGAACGTTTTCCTGATTCAATATTTGTTGAGGATCCAGTGCTTTGCACTCCACATTGTGCCATCATTACCAGACCAGGTGTAAAAAGTCGACGCGATGAAACCAAAATCATTACTGACACCATTGAAAGATTTTACCCTAATAAAATTGAACGTATTACAGCACCTGGCACAGTTGAAGCAGGCGATATAATGATGGTTGGTGATCATTATTATATTGGTTTATCAGCACGAACTAATCAAGCTGGCGCTGATCAAACCATTGCAATATTAGAAAAATATGGATTATGTGGCTCAGTAATTAAGCTCGAAAAAGTCTTACATCTAAAAACAGGTCTTGCTTATTTAGAAAACAACAATTTATTAGCAGCAGGGGAATTTATTAAGAAACCTGAACTTCAACATCTTAATATCATTGAAATTCCTGAGCAAGAAAGTTATGCAGCCAACTGCATTTGGGTTAATGGTAAGGTAATTATGCCTGCAGGTTACCCAACAACCAAAAACAAAATTATCGCATTGGGTTATCATGTGATTGAAGTAGATACGTCTGAATATCGCAAAGTTGACGGCGGTGTTAGCTGCATGTCATTACGATTTTGAATCAATCCAAATTGTGCTTGATTAATAAAAACCAATAACAAGATTATATTATGAATATAAAAACCCAAATCAAACTAGGCATATTACCACTGACTTTATTAGTTGTAGGCAGTATTGTTGGCAGTGGTATTTTTAGCTTACCACAAAACATGGCTGAAGCATCAGGTCCTGGAGCTATATTAATTGCTTGGGTCATTACCCTATTTGGCATGCTAATGCTAACCAGAATATTTCAATATTTATCCATACGATTTTATAAAATCAATGATGGATTATATGGATACGTACGTAAAGGTTTCGGTGATTATATTGGTTTTAATGCTGCTTGGGGGTATTGGATCTCTGCTTGGATGTCATGCACCAGCTATTTAGTCATTTTATTTAGTGCATTAGGATCATTTGATTATTTTAGTTATTTTGGTAACGGTACCACTCTACCTTCAGTTATCAGTGCAATCATCTTTTTATGGATAGTTAATTTATCTATTTTAAAAGGTATTAACCAAGCATTTTTATTAAATTGCGTGGTAACATTAGCTAAAATTGTGCCTATTTGTTTATTTATTATCTGCATCATTTTAGCTTTTAAAGTGGATACTTTTAAAACCAATTTTTGGGGGACCCCGCAATTAGGATCGGTTGCCGATCAAATAAAACACACCATGCTTTATACCGTTTGGGTTTATTTGGGAATCGAAAGTGCCACAGTTTATGCATCACGCGCCAAAAGTATTTTAAGCATTAGCAGAGCCACTTTTTTCGGCTTTGCAATCACCAGTTTATTATTGATTTGCGTATCGGTACTCTCTTTAGGCATAGTGCCACAGCATGAGCTGGCACAAATGAAGAACCCCTCCATGGCATTGGTGATTGAACACGTCGTAGGCAATTGGGGAGCTACCTTTATTAACATCGGACTAATTGTATCTGTTAGTGGCGGCTTATTATCATGGTTGATGCTAGCTACTGAAATGCTATTTTTAACCGGTAAAGGCAACAATCATACTGTACCAAGCTGCTTTGGAAAACTTAATAAAACAGGAACACCAGCCAATGCTTTATGCTTAACCTCAGCATTAATCAGTATATTGATGATTCTTGCACATTTTTATCAATCTGGTTATAACATTTTAATTCAACTATCAACTTCCATGGTACTTATTCCCTATCTACTTTCTGCATTTTTTGTATTAAAATTAGCAATTAATCGTGGTAATACTTTCCTAATTTTCTTAGGAACGGCCGGTTCAATTTATAGCACATGGCTTATTTATGCAGGTGGAGTCTCTTACCTATTATTATCGATGATTTTATATAGTGTTGGTTTAATATTTTATTTATATGCCAGAAAACAACGATCGCTCCCTGCTTTTAGCTTTATATACGATAAAATCTATGCCACCGTAATAATCCTATTAGGCATTATAGCAATATTCTATTTTTATGTTATACCTAGTTAAACTTCTAAATAGCTGTTATTTTCGAAACAAATAAAATTTGGCTAATAATTTTCTAAATTCTTGGGAATAACATCCATTATCATCACGCATACAAAGTTGCTGTATTAAAATATTATCCTTTTTACTTAATGAAAATGCCATTAATGACAATGAAAAATCCTTGTTAGCATTGTACTTTACATTCATTACTTGTTGTAAATATAGTTGGTTTGATTCACTCTGCAACCTGAACTGATTAGATAAATTAAATGGCAAAACCAAACAAAATACCCCTTGAGGTTTCAATAATCTTTTAACTGTATCAATGAGTTGATGAAAATTCAAACTTTCTGTATAGCGGGCTAACTGCCTTGAAGCATTCCTACATTCAACTGCTGATGCAAAATAAGGTGGATTGGTCACAATCAAATCATAAAAAGAGGTAATACCGACTTGAAATTGATTGATATCTGCTTGTTGTACAATGATCGATTGAAATCCTGCTCGCTTTATATTTTTCTGACATTGTTTTACAGCGGCTTTATCAATATCAATTGCATCAATTTGGCAAATCTGGTTTTCTAAACGCTGTGCCAGCATCAAAGCGATTACACCACAACCACTACCAATATCGAGCACACGGTGCAATTCAGAGGGAATTGGCGCCCAAGCGCCGAGTAAACAACTATCAGTAGTTACTTGCATAGGGCTTTTGTCGTGTGCAACAAAAAAACGTTTAAAAGTAAAACCTCCTTTTTTTAAAGGCTTTTGATGATTATTTGTCATATAAAAATTTCTTAAATAATGGTTTATTCGACGCAATCGCATCAGCCCAACGTGTTGGTTCAGGTAAACGATAGCCACGCAAACAAAAGTTTACCCATTTTAATGCGCTTTCTTGGCTAACACGGTGTCCTGATGAAATAAATAATGGGTTACAATTATTTTTACTTTGTAATACCCAACCGATTTGATCTTGTTTATCTAATAATTGTGTTGCCTGTCCTACTTGTTGCAACTGAGGATCATATTGTCCGTAAAGCCTTTTTTTTGCCACGCCAATAGTTGGCATATCCAACAACAAACCAATGTGACTTGCAACACCCAATCGCCTTGGGTGAGCAATGCCTTGTCCATCGACCAAAAGTAAATCGGGTTTCTGCTGAATTTGTTGCCAAGCAGCAAGTAAAGCAGGATATTCTCGAAAAGACAAATAACCAGAAATATAAGGAAACTCAGTTTTTAAACGAGCAACATAATACTCAATCACTGTAAAATCAGGGTAACTTAACACAACAATTGCAGCTCGTGTAGTGTTACCTTTATCCTCAAATCCCACATCGGCACCACCAATAAATTTTACAGACTTATTAAAGTCATCTTTCAGTATCACCTGTTTGGCTAATGACTGTTGGGTTTGTTTTAATTGTTGTAAATTAATAGACATTTTAATTCTGTTCAGTATTATTACTTACAATAAATCGATTTTACCAGAATAAGTATGTCATATACATTAGCTAATCCCACAGAACTGACAGAAGAAATTAAAAAAAGCCGTTTTATTGTTAACGCTGCACCTGTTATATCAGCAGAGCAAGCTTTTGACTTTATTAATCAAATTAGCGACCCTAACGCCACTCACAACTGCTGGGCATGGAAAATTGGTCAACAATATCGTTTTAATGACGATGGCGAGCCAACCAGTACTGCAGGGAGACCTATTTTATCCGCCATTGAAGGGCAAGACTGTGATCAAATTGTAGTGGTGATAACACGCTATTTTGGAGGCATAAAATTAGGTACTGGCGGTTTGATTCGAGCTTATGGTGGTTCAGCTAGCCACTGTCTGCAACAAGCAGAACTAATAAAGCTAATCACCCGCATTCCATTGCAATTTCATTGCTATTACAATGAGTGGTCTATTATCGAAAATCGACTTAAAGAACTCAATGCCATTATTGAAAATCAGGATTTTGATGTTGAAGGAGTAAAAGTAAGCATTGCAATTACCCCAGATAACTCACTAATTTTAAAGAAAAACATCTGTGATATTACGCGTGGACGAGTGGTTATTGAATTGTAACTTGTCACTAAGCTAACACCTATTTTCGATTAGTCATTTAAACAAAGAGTTAAATGATTAATCTACTGCTAATTCATTTTATAAAATAGTCAGTTATGCAGCAAGCTTGAAAATAGATATATAAAATAAATGATATTTACATAATAAGTTAAGCGTTATAACAGTGCTGTCATCTTATCTATAAACTAATAAATTTAGGTTGAAAGTCTTAAAATAAAGATTTCTATATGAGCTTTGGACATATTATATTACATTGACGAGATGCAAACATCAAAAATTGACTACTGTAGAAAACTTCCTATTAAAAATAACATATCAATACAGATACCAAGATACAAGAATCATCTAAGTTTAATTGGATCCCCAATCTTCTTACTTACAGCCTTTATCAATACTTGTATTTGCTCATCGCCATTAATCAAAACATAAAAAGTACCTAAACACGGATAATATTATTTTAACATGTTGCCTTTTGGTGTTCCCGCTAGACAAAAATTAAAAGAAAGAATATTTGAGTTTGCCCTAATGCACATAAAACCATCTAAGCAGAATATTCCTTCCATTTTAGCATACTTAAACAAGATACTTTCCTAAAAAATGCATAGTAGTTTTCAACTGGTCATTTGAATTTACTATAAAATTTTTTCAATCTCCTTATCTCAATAAAGATTGTTATGTAATGACTTATAATCAAATATATCAGTGCGATATTGACAAACATTAATATAATAATATTTTGCTCTAACAGTTTATTTATTCCAAAAATAAAACCATATAAATAGATTGATAATGGTAAAACAATTAACAGGTTAACCAATGTCATTATTCTTCTTTAGGCTTCTAAGACAACTCGGGCTCTTTTGATACTAATTTTAAATGATGATCAAATAAAAATGATACCTGTTCTGGCTTAAAAGAATAATAAAGTTCTTTCATATATCCTTTCATCATATTTTCCTACACATAATTTTATTTTTATAAGAAAAAATGATTATAAAAGAAACAATCCAATTTATAAAATAAGATTATTTTTATCATATAGTTAAAACAATTAATTTTTCCATAAAAATCGTTTATTTAGTTCTAAAATTACTAACGATTTGAATCGTTTTGCTAAACTAAAAATTAATATATTAGCTACAATCTTAAGTGCCAAAGTTTAGCCATAATTCATTTGTTGCTTCATATCGATAATCTAATTACAATTAACTTTATCAACCTTTAATTTCTAACTCCATGATTAAATACAGTAATGCCACATTAGAAAATTTACCGTTTATTGTTGAGATATATAATTCAATCATTCTTATAATAAAACGACTGAAATCAGCTTGTACATTCCTAAAGATTTTCGTGGTAAAAAATTGGAAAATTTACTATTAACGAGATTGAACAATTTGCAAGAAATGTTGGGAACGAAGCTGTTTCAAGTTATGTATATCCTAGGAAAACAATTTGACTAACGGCCAAATATATTAACCGCATTTTGATTCATTGATAAGGATCCTTACCTAGATGAACATTCTACAAAATTTATTTTATTTAGGACGCCAAGCAAAAGTAACTAGCACATTAATAATTATCAACATTATATGGTTTACTATATCAAGATTGTTCGATAGTCGTAGTTTTAACGATACTTTAGAAGGCATATTTCTTATTGATTGGGGGGCCGATGTATCACTATTAACCTTTTCTGGCCAATATTGGCGGATGTTAACTAGCATATTCATGCATACCAATATCTCGCATTTAGTAATGAATATGCTGGCATTGCTAAGTGTTGGTACAGTGTTAGAAAAACATATACCAAAATTTGTCTTTATTGGTATTTATTTCCTTACAGGTTTAATTAGTAGCTTAACAAGCGACATAGCAACGATACAAAATGCTGTCATTAGTTGTGGCGCATCAGGAGCAATTTTAGGTTTAATTACTGCTTTACTCGGTTACAGCTTGGTTAATCGGACGAATTTAGAAAATATGCCTATTAAAGCAATAATCGCCTCTTTAATTCTTACTGCTGGGTTAGGTATGCTGCCATCCATAAATAATATGGCTCATTTAGGAGGGGCAATTTCAGGATTTATTTTAGGTTTATTAATATCTTTTTGTATTAAAGTGTTTCACTATCCAAATAGACTCACCTTTGTATTAATTAGCATTTTATACTTTATTACGGCATTGGGGTTATATATGGGTTACATGCATTTTAAACTTCCTGACAATTTCCAATTATACTATTAACAGCATAATCACATTAACAATTAAACGTACACAATACATTATGTTTAAATAGTTTTTAGTATAGAAAAACTAAAAACTATTTAAAATTCGTGCAGGATCGATTTTACATGCTCTTCTTGCCGGGTAATAGCTGGCAATTAAACTTAACAACAACGCTGTTATAAAAACAATTACAATATCCATCATATGGATCTCAGAAGGCAAGAAATCGACAAAATAAATATTACTATTTAAAAATTTGTGTCCAATTAATGACTCAAAGATCTCAATAATATTTGAAAGTTGCCACGCAATTACCACGCCTAAAATCACGCCGATTAGACTACCAATTACACCAGAGATCACGCCGTACCAAATAAAGATATGTTTAATTAATTGATTTGTGGCACCTAATGTTTTTAATATTGCGATATCCCGTTGTTTATCTTTTACTGCAATAACTAAGGTAGACACAATATTAAAACAAGCTACACCAATAACAACAATCATCGCTAAATACATAATTTTCCTTATCATTTGGATATCATGGTACATAAAACCATAGGATTTTTCCCAACTATTAACTATCAAATTTTCATCAAGATTTAAAGCTACGTGGTTTAAAATTTGATTAGCATTATAAACCTGATCAACATTAACCATTATCCCAGTGACACTGTCACCAATGTCAAGAAGTTTTTGTGCATCAGTTAATGGAATTAAAACAAGATTATTACTTAAACTACCACTCAATTCCAAAATACCAACAACTTGCAAACGCACTCTTTTAGGAGGTTTGAGCTGATTTTGATTACTTGACACAGGAATTAATAATGAAACCCATCCCCCTTCTTGAACAGACAATGATTTAGCCAAGCCAGCACCAATAATCACTTGTTGATTTTCTGCCTTAAAATTTTGCCATTTATTATTCAGCACATAATTCGGTAGTGAACTTACTTGCATTTCTTGTTCAGGGTCAAGGCCTTGTACTTGCACTGCACCAAGTTTGCTACCGTTTTCAATTAATCCAGTAAAATTAACAAATGGCAAGGCTGATACAATATTACTATTGTTTTTAAGTTCTTGTTGAACATGTTGCCAATTATCTAAATTGCCGTATTTTGGATAGAATTGTCCATGTGGCACTACCGATAACACTCGATTGTGTAATTCACGTTCAAAACCATTCATAGCACTTAAACCAATAATTAATGCCGCAATACCAATAGCAATGCTGAGTGTTGAGATAATCGAAATTAATGACACCATACCACTTTTGCGACGCCCTTTTCGAAATTTTATGGCGGTAATTAAAGATAAATTCATATTAATTATCCATTAATTGTTATTTGATGATGCGCTATCATCAGTAAGTTGACCATCTCTCATCACCCATTGCTTATCAAGTTTATTAGCTAATTCAAGATCATGTGTAACAACCAAAAACGCAGTGCCATGTTCACGATTTAATTTAATCAGTAGCTCAAAAATAGAATCCGCTGTTGATTTATCAAGGTTACCTGTTGGCTCATCAGCCATTACTAAAGCGGGGTTATTAATTAATGCACGCCCTATTGCCACCCGTTGGCGTTCTCCGCCAGACAGCTCGGAAGGGCGATGATTTGCTCGTTTGACTAAATTAACCGACTCTAGCATTGCCATAGCCCGTTTTTTAGCTTCGTTAGGTAAAATACCGCCAATTAATAGTGGCATCGCTACATTTTCAAGTGCGGTAAAGTCAGGCAATAGGTGGTGAAATTGATAAACAAAACCAATTTCTTGATTGCGTAGTTGAGCTTTTTCTTGTTCAGACAATCGATTTAAATATTGTGTTTTAAATACAATCTCACCTGATGTAGGTTTATCCAACCCTCCAAGAAGATGCAATAATGTACTCTTACCTGATCCAGAACTGCCAATAATTGCTAACAATGATTTTGAGTAAATATCAAATGATACATTTTTCAAAACTTCAGTTATCATTTTGCCTTCTTTATATGTTTTACAAAGATTTCTGGCAGAAAGAAGTATTTCAAGATTATTCATAACGTAATGCCTCAGCAGGTTGAATATTAGCTGCGCGATAGGCAGGGTAAACGGTAGAAACTAACGATAACGTAAGTAGTCCAACAATAATAAAAACAATTTGTATAGGTTCAACCAATGAAGGTAATAAAATACCAGTAAAGGATAGCCCAAATGCTTGCATAAATTCATTTAAATTAAACGCCAATAAAAGCCCAATAGTACTACCTAATAGCGTACCAATCACACCTGAGCTTGCGCCTTGAATAATAAAAATTAACATAATTTTAAAACGCGATAAGCCTTGCGTTTTAAAAATTGCAACTTCGCCTTGTTTCTCCATAACCAATAAACTTAATGACGTTATAATATTAAAAGCAGCCACAATCACAATCAGGCTAATTAGCAAGCTCATAACAGTTTTTTCCATTTTTATGGCTTGAAACAATTCGCCTCGTTTCGTACGCCAATCTTTAAATATTAACCCTTCTGGTAATGGCTCGTTAACAACCGATGTAATATTTAATGGTTGATCTAAAAAAAGCCGCCAACTAGTAATATTGTTAGCCGGATAACGTAATAAATTTTTAGCATCGTTTTGATTAACATAAATTAAAGATTGATTAATATCATGATTCACCGAAAATAAACCTGAAATATTAAACAAACGTTGTGAAGGTATGCGTCCAACAGGAGTAATTTGGCTTGCATCGGTGACCATTAAGCGAATTTTATCTCCAATCGTCACACCAAGTTGATTGGCTAAACTTTGCCCAAGAATCACATTATATTTACCAGCTTGAAGATCAAACACCGAACCACTGTAAATATAGCTATTAATAGGATCGTTATCTTCTGCGGTAATCCCCATTAACGTACTTACCGTAATACTTTGTTCGCTTTGCAATATCACATCACTGGTAACTAAAGGCGTAATACGATTAACACCTTTAAGCGTTTTGAATTGCTGATTAACAATCATAGTTGAATCAATTCTGCCATAAGAGGATGTTATTTGTGCCTGTGGTAAAAATTTTAAAATGCTACCTTGCATTTGATCTTCAAGACCATTCATAACCGACAAAACCAAGATCAACCCTAGTGAACCAAGCATAATTCCGATCATTGATAGCCATGAAACAAAACGACCAAAACCATCCATTTTTTGCCCATAGACATAGCGCAAACCAATATAAAAAACTAAGGGGCGAAATATTTTTGACATAAACGTAATATTAGTACCTAAAACTTTTTTACAAAGTCTGTCTGTTAAACGCAAGATGTTTATCATACAGGATTAATCTGTTCTAGAAAACAACCATATATTTACGTTATAATCTGATGATAAATTTTCAGCGACATCAACGAACTCATCATGTCTAAAAAAGTTAATATTTCAAACTTAATTCCTCAAAAATCAGGCGAAGTAAAGCAAATTGGGCAGCTAGTTGGCTCTTCCTTATCACAATTTTGCGCTCAAGCTATAAATGCACATGAGGGTATCGTTGTGATTGTCACTGATGATATGCAACAAACCTCGCGCATTCATGAAGAAGTAAAGCAGTTTACATCCTTTCCTTCTATTATCTTTCCAGATTGGGAAACATTGCCTTATGACAGTTTTTCTCCTCATCAAGATATCGTATCAGAACGCTTATCTTGCCTTTATCATCTTGGACATTTAACCAAAGGGGCGTTAATTTTACCCATTAATACCTTAATGCAAAAAGTCTGCCCACAAAGTTATTTGGGTGGACATGTTTTTATGATGAAAAAAGGCTTACAAATTAGCCGAGAACATTTACGTCTTCAACTTGAAAATGCTGGCTATCGTTCAGTCAGCCAAGTTATGGAGCATGGTGAATATGCTACTCGTGGAGCGCTTTTTGATATCTACCCCATGGGCAGTGATAAGCCTTATCGCATTGATTTTTTTGATGATGAAATCGACAGTATCCGTACTTTTGATGTCGAAACTCAACGTACCTTTGATGAAATTGCTGAAATACAATTGCTACCAGCCCATGAGTTTCCTTTTGATAAAACAGCTATTGAGTTGTTTCGTAGTCAATGGCGAGAACAATTTGAGGTTAGATTAGACTCAGAAAGCATCTATCAACAAGTTAGTAAAAATATTTTGCCAACCGGTATTGAATATTGGCAAGCGCTATTTTTTAACGAACCATTGACATCTCTATTCTCTTATTTTTTAGCAAATAGCTTAATTATCAATACAGTTAATATTGAACAATATGCTAATAAATATTGGCAAGATATTACCCAACGTTATGAAAGCCGCAAAGTCGATCCTATGCGACCATTACTTGCACCAAATGTTATTTGGTCTAAAACTGACGAGATTTTTGCCAATTTCAAAAACTACCCAAGAATGGTTTTATCGCATGCAATAACGACAGAATCAAATAAAAACGTTAATTTGCCTTATGTAGCATTACCTAATATTGCTATTGAGATCCAACAAAAAGATCCTTATTTGCAATTTCAAAAATTTGTTGAAAATTTTGCAGGAACAATCATCTTTTCGGTTGAATCAGAAGGACGCAAAGAGGCTTTACAAGAAATTCTTGGACGAATTCGTATTCATCCCACTACTATCGATTTACTTGATGAACGAAAAAACAGTGATAGCCGATTTTATTTAATTGTTGGAGCTAGTGAACAAGGCTTTATCAATCAGCAAGATAATTTTGCCTTTATTACTGAAAATGAGCTATTAGGACGGCGAGTAGTTCGTCGCAAAAAAGAAAATAAACAAGCTATCAATACTGATTCACTTATTCGTAGTTTAGCTGAGCTAACACCCGGCAAACCCGTTGTCCATTTAGAACATGGCGTTGGTCGATATGCAGGACTTACCACATTAGAAACAGGCGGGATTACGGCTGAATATCTTATTCTATTATATGCCAATGACACCAAGCTTTATGTTCCTGTTTCATCATTAAATCTAATTAGCCGTTATTCTGGTGGCGATGAAGAAAACGCACCATTGAATAAATTAGGTACTGATGCTTGGAGTAAAGCACGGCAAAAAGCGGCCGAAAAAGTACGAGATGTTGCTGCTGAATTACTCGATATTTACGCTGAACGTGAAAGTAAACCCGGGTTTGAATTTAAACAAGACCGAGAGCAGTATGAACTATTTTACCAAGGGTTTCCTTATCAAGAAACTGATGATCAACAAAATGCTATTGGGGCAGTAATTGGCGATATGTGCTCTCCTTATGCCATGGATAGATTAGTCTGTGGTGATGTTGGATTTGGTAAAACAGAAGTAGCGATCCGCGCTGCTTTTTTAGCCGTTATTAATCATAAACAAACAGCAGTTTTAGTTCCTACAACTTTACTTGCAGAACAACATTACGAAAGCTTTTGTAATCGCTTTGCAAACTGGCCAGTTCGCATAGAAAGCCTGTCTCGATTCAAAACCGCCAAACAACAAAAAAGTATTATAGAAGCTCTTGGTGAAGGCAAAATTGATATTGTAATTGGCACACATAAATTGTTACAAGAAGATATCAAATGGAAAGATTTAGGCTTGTTGATTGTTGATGAAGAACATCGTTTTGGCGTCCGCCAAAAAGAACGAATTAAAGCAATGCGAGCAAACATTGATATTCTAACACTAACCGCAACGCCAATTCCAAGAACCCTCAACATGGCAATGAGTGGTATGCGGGATCTCTCTATTATTGCGACCCCTCCAGCTCGCCGATTAGCAGTGAAAACCTTTGTTCGAGAATATGATGATCTCGTGATTAGAGAAGCCATTTTGCGTGAAATTTTACGTGGTGGTCAGATTTATTATTTACACAATGATATTTCTGATATCAAAAAAGTAAGCGAAAAACTGGCAGAACTGGTGCCCGAAGCACGAATTACCATTGGTCATGGACAAATGCATGAACGCGACTTAGAGCGCGTAATGAATGACTTTCATCATCAACGTTTTAACATACTTGTTTGTACAACCATTGTTGAAACTGGTATCGACATTCCTAATGCCAATACCATTATCATTGATCGTGCCGATAAATTTGGTTTAGCCCAATTACATCAGCTCAGAGGACGAGTTGGACGTTCTTATCATCAGGCTTATGCTTATCTATTAACCCCACATCCTAAATTACTCACTAAAGATGCCAAAAAACGCCTAGAAGCAATTGCCTCACTTGAAGATTTAGGTGCAGGTTTTGCTCTAGCCACACACGATCTTGAAATTCGAGGTGCTGGTGAGTTATTAGGCAGCGATCAAAGCGGTCAAATTGAGACAATTGGCTTTAACCTTTATATTGAGCTACTTGATGAGGCCGTTAAATCACTAAAAGAAGGTAAAGAGCCAACACTTGAATCATTACTCAATAATCAACAAACAGAAATTGAGTTACGCTTACCAACACTTATTCCTGATGATTTTATTCCCGATGTTAATACGCGTTTATCACTGTATAAACGTATTGCGAGTATCACCGATCTTACCGAACTCACCGATATTCAAGTTGAAATGCGAGATCGTTTTGGTAAATTGCCCGATGCAGTGCTTTTTTTACTAGAAACCACCAAAATCCGTTATCACGCAACCCAATTAGGTATTACTAAAATCGAATTTGGCGAAAAAGGCGGTTATATTGAATTCGGCAGTGATAATAAAGTGTCAGTTGATTACTTGATTGAAATTATTCAAAAACAACCAAAATATTATCGTTTAGAGAGTTCAAATCGATTGAAATTGCAAAAATCTGAACTACAAAGAACTGATCGTATTGAATATATTAAACAATTGTTGACTGATTTTTCTCAGCATCAAGTATAACTTATGAAGTTTAAAAAATATAAAATGTGATGAGTAAAAAGGATACATTAGCTTTTGGCACCATTGCTATATGAGAGATTAGATATATTGGAACAATGTGACATAAATAAAATACTACAAAAAATGATATCGATAGTAAACTAAATTAAGTGGTTAAGCAAATTAATTGTGGTTAAATGAATATCAACATCAAAAGTTACATTGTCACTTTATAATAAACTACTAAGCTAACCTTTGTATTTGATGATAATGACTATTCACCATGAACAATTCTCATTGTTGGACTAACAAAAGGATATTTTGTGCACAAATAGCATGATTTGAATGTCAAATTGCAAAAAACATAATTCAAACTTTGGAGGCTTGCGTATATCCCATAATTTATAAAAAGTAATACAAAGGCCTGTGATAACAAATATTTCTCTACGAAATTTTTTAATAGAGCCATTACAACCGCAAGTTTTTATTACCCTATTCTACTTAAAAATGAATACTAAAATAATATCATTAATCAAATAATAGAAAGACAACCATAAAAATATATGCTAAAAGGACAAAATAGTCGATAAACAGACGAAGATCGATTAAAATTAATGAAATCAGAATAAATACAAATCATCTATTTCGCTTATAAAGTATATATAATTTGTTGACTACTGATATTCCTCAATATGAAATAACCTTTAAAATATTATGAACTAGTAGAGAATCACAATGAAAAAAAGTATTTTAGCTGTTGGCATTATTGCAGTATTAGGAGTTGGAACTATTTTTACCTCATGGCACACAGGTAAAGCTATTGAAAGTGATATCGATAATAATCTTTCGAAAATTACTGATATAGCGAATAAAAATCAGGATCTTTATAACCTTAATATTACCAAAAGCAACTATGAAAGAAATATCTTTTCTACAAAATTACATCTTATTATTACCCTCTTACCGAAAGATAAAACAGAACCAAACGAAAAGCCTTTAAAAGTGTTTGATGATGATATTACCATTCATCATGGTCCATTCCCCCTTTCTGCAATTAAAAATGGTATTTTAAAACCACAAATGGCTTGGATTGAATATGAAATGAATGAAGAAACATCGCCAAAACTTTGGAAAATTGCTGGTAATAGTTCTTTAATCAATGCACATCTAGGAATAAGTTATGGTAAATATTTAACATTCAAACTTATTAATAAAGCTATCACTTTAACCAATAATGAAATAGATTCATTAGATGGTCAATTAGATATCTCTAAAGGTCAATTATCTTTTGAAGGAGATGAAAGCCTAAGTTGCATATCATCAACCGCGCAATTTGCTAAATTGAATTACGCATTAGATAAAAATAATTTTTTTTCCATGGAAAAATTAAACATATCAGCAACCTCTAATAATAGCTCTAATGTTGATTATAAAATAAATATCGGCAATCTTCATATTAATACTGAAAATACAAATGAATTGATAAACTTGGATTCTGATAATATTGAAAATCAAGGAAACTATACATTTAATATCAACAGAAATGGAAATTTTACTATTTCAAGTTATAAAAATGACACCAGCTTTCAAAAAATAAAAATAAGAAAAGAAAACACACTAAAACAAGAATTACCATTAATTCAAATAAATCAATTATCAATAAAACAAAATGGTCAATTAAACAATATAAAAATGGCAAATGGATCATTGAGTACAAATATTAATTCTATTATATTTGGTAAGCAAAATTTAGGTTCAGGTGTATTTGATTTTAATTATGAAGGCATTGTTCCGAAATTCATTAACTATCCTTTATATTCTAATCAAGATATGCCTGAATTAGATGAAAATACACAAACAAATATGAAATTTTCAATTAAAAGCTTAAACTGGCATAATGAAGAAGGCGATATCAACGTTAGTGGTGATATCGATATACTTGGTAGCACTGGTTCACTGTTGTTAGAGGACATCGATCAAGTTAAATCAATAAAATTAAAAATTGATGCTCCATTCAGAATCATTGCTCATTTTCTTGCACAAATTGAAAAACCGTCTGATACTACAGTAACATCAGAGGAAGTTAACAAAACAAGTAAACACCTTGAATTGATGGCATCTTTATACGCAAATAACAATATACCATTTATTACGTTAAAAAAAGATAATGTTAAAGGAATTTTTACTGACATTGACTACTCAAGAGATCGTGAAGAAACCTACATTAATGGTAACACAATGACTAAAAAAGAATTCTTCAAAAATTTCTTTGGTTATTATTAATTTATTCAAATGAAATTAATCATCGCCTATATCATTACAGCCTAAATGGTATAGGCTTTTTACTATCATTAATCTATAAACATTTAAAAAATTAAAATGATATTAAAATCATCATTGAGCCTTTATCGGGCAAACAATACACTCTAATAACAAAGTAATGTAATATACTATTTTAATTTATAAAAATTTTAATGAAAACCTAAAACGCTCAAAGAAATGAAAGTTATTGAAAATGACTAGGATCCCCCCCCTTTCCTAAAAGGAAATAATAAAGATTATTCTCATGCATTCAAAAAAGCTAAACTAGCGTTATTATTTTTAGAATAAAATAGTTAAACTGTACTGATTGATTTTCATTAAACCTATTATACTAAATCAAATTAAAAACAATCAGCACACTTTATTTAAATAAAGTTTACTGAATTTTATTACCTTTTGCTGCAAGAATACGTTCAACTGTATCAACGATAGCTTGAGTTTGCGAATCAATTTCGATATTAACTCTATCCCCTACTTTTTTGGTACCCAAGGTTGTAATTGCTAATGTTTCAGGAATTAAATGAATATTAAAGCCGTTGTTATTAACTTCGCCAACAGTCAAACTTGCACCATCAACACCAATAAATCCTTTATATAAAACATATTTCATAAATTGCCTAGGAAGTTCTAAAGTTATTTGACAGTTAGTTGCTGTTTTTTTAATATTGGCAATTGTTGCCATACATGAAATATGACCAGACATAATATGTCCACCCACTTCATCGCCATATTTTGCACTACGTTCAATATTGACAAAATCATTAAGCTTTTTATTGCCTAAAGTTGTTAAAGCAAGCGTTTCTTGCATAATATCAAAGGAAACCCAATCCTGATCAAATCCAGTTACCGTCAAACAACAGCCGTCATTAGCTATAGAAGCACCAATTTGTAAATCTTGGGTTAAATGACAAGGTAATTTTATTTTGTAAGTTCGCAATTTATCTTGATCTAAAATATCAATAATTTGAGCAACGCCCTGAACAATACCTGTAAACATAGAGATACCTCAATTTTTCTTAATATTGAATATTCTACCTCAATTTGATTAAGATTTCCTATTTCTATTTTCTACTGGTATGATCTTTTACATATTTTCCAATCACTTATTATCTATAGCGATAACAAATTCATATTTCAGAGTATAGTCAAGGATATATCATTATGTTAAAACTGATTTTAGCCATTTCAGTCGGTTCAGTAGCTGGGGGATTAATGCGTTGGTTCTTATCTCTTAAACTCAATATTATTGCTTTTACTATTCCACTAGGTACATTGCTATCTAATTTAGTTGCTGGCTATATTATCGGCTTTGCAATTGCCTTTTTTAATCACTCTAACCTTTCTCCTGAATGGCGGTTATTGGTAATAACAGGTTTTTGTGGTGGCTTATCAACTTTTTCAACCTTTTCTGCCGAGGTCGTTAACTTTTTACTAGAAGATCGAATATTTTGGGGGTTAGCAACAATATTGATTCATGTGATTGGTTCAGTTTTAATGACATATTTAGGTATTTTATCGTATCAATATTTGAGATCTTAAAATAATTCAATTAATAAATTACATAAAAAATAATCATAAATAGAGTTTACAACCCTAAAATACTGTACTAATATACACTGTATGCAAACACAGTATTGGATTTATTATGCTTATTGAACATTCCACACAACAACTTTTGGCTATCCATTTTGAATCGCCTTTTCAACAAGTATTACAACAACAACGCATATTATTAAGGACATTCAATAAAGAAAAAAAATGGCAATTATGGCTTTCTGAAAAACCAATGTTAAAACGTTCATGGATTAACACTGCTGGACTCGATAAACAAAAAGTAATCCATATAGCCAACTTGAAAAATGAAAATTTAGTTTCAACAATTGAAAAGGCATTACAAAGTAAAAATTGTAGTTATATTGTTGCTTGCATTAAGCATCTTAATGAGCAAGATAAATTACGCTTACAAAAGGCTGTTTTAGCAAGCGATACAACTCTATTTTTAGTGAATGAAGAATCTTATAAACAAGATATTCAGGATCATCAAGTTAAAAATAAAATTTTTAGATAACTCGATAAATTAATAAGAATTTATGGCAAAGAACAATAAATTTTCAGAATGGCTCTGACTTTGTTCGTTTTATTTTATGAAAGCCTATTCTTTTGGCATACTAAAATAAAGAATTTAAACAAAACAGAATATCACTGATCTTCAATTTATCATGCTCGACACCTTTACTTTCCTACCACAGCAAAAAGATGAAGTAGCCAGCGTTATTAGCAAATAAAAATCAAATCGAGATGATGACAAATTCACAGCAATTAGAAAATTTTCACAAAACAATTTATAGCCAGATTGGAATCTAACTTATATAACTAAATTACCATTTCATCGCCTTAAGCTTTTAGGTTCTTCTCCTTTCAATAAACGCATAATATTACTACTATGGCGAATAATAATAAGGCAAGAAAGCATTGTTACTGGTAAAGTCAATTCAGGTTTAAACAACCAAACATAAAGTGGCGCTAACAAAAAACCTATAATTGCAGCAACAGAAGAATATCGAGTTATCAATAACGCAGCCAGCCAAGTTAAAATAAAACACCCAGTAAAATCAAGCCCAATAGGCGCCATTATTCCCAAAGCTGTGGCAACACCTTTTCCACCTTTAAAATGAAAAAAACAAGGAAAAATATGACCAAGACAAGCGGCAATACCAATAATGCCTAAAAAGAAAGGCGAAATACCAAATCGATAAGCAATATATACAGGTATTGTACCCTTAAACATATCAAAAAATAATACAATAATTGCTGGTAATTTACCGTTGATTCGAAGAATATTTGTTGTACCTGGATTGTGCGATCCATGAGTTAAAGGATTAGGCAATTTCATAACTTGACTGATAATCATTGCGCCAGACAATGAGCCACAAAGGTAGGCGATGATGATCATCAATGTAACTTGTAATGTCAAAATACCCTCCTTAGTTATACCCATTTTCTGATTAAAATATCGATTAAAAACTTAAATAACCAAAATAATTTTATTTACAAACTTATTATCGATATTCATTTATTCATTAAAGAATGAATAAAAGCTGGGGAGTTGCCTCCCTTTCTTGCTTAACTCTTTAATCAAAAATTAAATACATTTTACTTTCTTTTTTGTTTATCTAATAATGGTTTTAAATATTGACCAGTGTAAGATAATTTCGATTTAGCTACTTCTTCTGGCGTACCTTCAGCAATAATTTCACCACCACCATTACCACCTTCTGGCCCTAAATCGACAATCCAATCAGCTGTTTTTACCACATCTAAATTATGTTCGATAACAACAATAGTATTACCTTTATCACGTAATGTATGTAATTGCGCAAGCAATTGTTTAACATCAGCAAAATGTAATCCAGTTGTTGGCTCATCTAATATGTATAAAGTACTGCCTGTATCACGTTTAGATAACTCTTTTGCAAGTTTTACCCTTTGTGCCTCGCCGCCTGATAAAGTTGTGGCTGATTGCCCAATAGTAATATAAGCAAGCCCAACATCAATTAATGTTTGTAACTTACGGGAGATCATTGGTACTGCATCGAAAAACTCTCTTCCTTCTTCTACTGTCATATTTAAGATCTCGTTGATAGACTTACCTTTATATTTGATCTCAAGCGTTTCGCGGTTATAACGTGCGCCATGGCACTGATCACAAGGTACATAAATATCCGGTAGAAAGTGCATTTCAACCTTAATTAGACCATCGCCTTGGCATGCCTCACAACGACCACCCTTAACATTAAAGCTAAAGCGACCAGGGTTATACCCCCTTGCACGTGATTCTGGCACACCTGCATAAAGCTCACGAATAGAGGTAAAAAATCCAGTATAAGTTGCAGGGTTTGAACGAGGTGTACGTCCTATCGGACTCTGATCAATTGCGATCACTTTATCAAAAAAGTTAAGTCCTTTAATTGACTTATAAGGAGCAATATCACTTTTTTCAGCGCCATTTAACTCATTTTGGGCTAACGGATATAAAGTATCATTAATTAAAGTTGATTTGCCCGAACCTGACACACCAGTAATACAAGTAAATAATCCAACAGGAATATTTAATGTAACATTTTTAAGATTATTACCAGTGGCACCAATAAGCGACAACACCCTTTTTTTATCCACTTTAGTGCGCTCAGCAGGAATCTCAATCTTTTCTTTACCAGATAAATATTTTCCTGTTAGTGATGTTTTCGATGCCATAATTTGTTTTGGCGTGCCTTGTGCCACTACCTCACCACCATGGACACCAGCACCAGGACCAATATCAATCACATAATCAGCAGCCAAAATAGCTTCTTCATCATGTTCAACCACAATAACGGTATTACCTAAATCACGCAAATGTGTCAACGTACTAATTAAACGGGTATTATCACGCTGGTGCAATCCGATAGAGGGCTCATCCAACACATACATCACACCAACAAGCCCTGCACCAATTTGACTAGCCAAACGAATACGTTGAGCTTCACCGCCCGATAATGTCTCAGCAGAACGAGAAAGAGTTAAATAATTAAGCCCGACATTAATCAAAAACTGCAAACGATCATTAATCTCTTTTAAGATCTTTTCTGCTATTTGTGCTCTTTGCCCTTTTAAAGATAATTTATCGAAAAACTCTTTTGCCTGCTGAGTACTTAAATCACTAATTGTTGGTAAATTAGTATCATTAATAAAAACATGTCTAGCTGTGGCACATAATCTTGAGCCTTTACAACTTGGGCAAGATCGGTTACTGATAAATTTCGCAAGTTCTTCACGAATAGTTTGTGATTCCGTTTCTTTGTAACGGCGTGTTAAATTATTAACAATACCTTCAAAAACATGCTTACGCTTAATCACATCACCGCGATCATTAGTATAAACGAATTGTATTTCGGTACTTCCTGAGCCATTTAATAAAATATCTTTAATTTTTTCAGGCAATTGTTCAAAAGGTTTATCAATATCAAATTTATAGTGATTTGCTAATGATTTTAGCATTTGAAAATAATAAAAATTTCGACGATCCCAACCTTTAATCGCCCCTGCAGCCAAGGATACTTCTGGCATTAAAACAATTCGTTTAGGATCAAAATATTGTTGAACACCTAAGCCATCACACTCAGGACAAGCGCCTACAGGATTATTAAATGAAAATAACCGAGGCTCTAATTCCGAAATACTATAGCCACAAATTGGGCAAGCAAAATTAGCAGAAAATAACTGCTCTTTGGCTTTAGGATCATCCAAATTTGCTACTTTAATGATGCCATTAGTAATAGCTAATGCTGTCTCTATAGACTCAGCAAGACGTAATTTTAGATCATCACGAATTCGAAAACGGTCAACAACAACCTCTATACTATGTTTCTTTTGCAATTCAAGTTGAGGCGGATCAGATAAATCATATACATCGCCATCTACTCTTACCCGAATATAACCACTGGCAGCAAGTTGTTCAAAAAGTTTAACAAATTCACCTTTACGCTCGGTAACGACGGGAGCAAGTAGCATATAACGGTTTTCAGGTGGTAAAACCATAATACTGTCAACCATTTGCGATACAGTTTGTGCAGCTAATGGTAAATTATGGTTCGGACAACGTGGCTCTCCAATTCGAGCAAACAGCAAGCGAAGATAATCGTAAATTTCAGTAATGGTTCCGACAGTAGAGCGAGGATTATGTGAGGTAGACTTTTGTTCAATTGAAATTGCCGGTGATAGCCCTTCAATATGATCAACATCAGGTTTTTCCATTAAGGATAAAAACTGGCGTGCATAAGCCGACAGTGATTCAACATAGCGCCGTTGCCCTTCAGCATAAAGGGTATCAAATGCTAATGAAGATTTACCTGATCCAGAAAGTCCAGTAATTACAACTAGCTTATTTCGAGGAATAATCACATTAATATTTTTTAAATTGTGCGTTCTTGCGCCGCGAATATCGATATCTTTAATTGACATAGATCTCTTCTTAAGTTTGTTTTTTAAACAATTAAAGTGAAAACCAACTGTACATTATACCAGTGATAGCTGATGAAATATAGTACAAAAGTACTCTTCAATAAGAATATATTATCAGAAAGCCTTTAGTCTAACTATTAGTCCTGATTAAGCTAATATGGTCATAAAAATAGGTAAATACAAGTCATGAAAAAGATAAAAATTAATAAAGTTCGATAAAAGTTAACGAATAACTTTGGCGATATTAGAATAGACTAGATTGATTATAATAAGTTTAATAATAATTAACTAAATTATTATTAAACACTAAGTGGAAAAGGAAAGTAAAAAAGACTCAGCATAACATTCAGTCACAGTAGTACAATATAACTTTTGTTATGCTGACAACAAACATCAAACAAAATTTTCAGTTGCTATTTTTACCACAACTTTACGAACAATTGCAACATTTTTTTTTATTGAACATAAAGGCTTATGTACCTCATAAGGAAAAAAAACAATAAAATCATTTTGTTGCATAATTATTAATTTTTCTTCTTCAGGCGTTTCAACAAAAGCAATGTCATTTGTTTCGATTTGATCATCAATTACTTTGGTATAAGGCGGTAATGTATTAACGGCCATCCCCTCTTGCCCTTCTAAAACAATTTGTACATCAATATATTTTTTATGATATTCAGGATTGGCTTCATCAATATCACGTGATGTACTATCAGACAGTATAAAAAAGATATTATCACCATCAATATCATATCGTCCAACAGGCGTGTTATGGTTTACATTATCTTTTATATATTCAATAGATTGTTTTATTTTAGCTGGCAAATAAGGGATTAAAGCTAAATGATTGATATTACCTAAAATCATATGACCTGATTCCTAATAGATGAAATAACTCAACATATATAGCAAATATACAGTAAAATTAAAACTCAAGTATAGAATTATCTCACCTATATTAATGGATAAAACCAATACCATAAGCTTACTAATTGTTAGATTAACATTAAAATTCTGGTCATATCAAATGATTAATGATTTTCTTTAACAATAGTAATTTTTTTACTAATTGTCCCATATTAGCTAATAATCACATATTCATCGCTATGCTGTTTCGCAATAAAATCTTGTTATAAGGTAAAATCATTTTAATTTTAATTTTGATATAGTTATCAGATAACGTCTAGATAAACTTACCGCTGTTTGTATCTAGCTACTAATGATTATATGCAAATCAACACTTGCGCTTAATTTCTTGTATTCAATTAAATGATTCTTTTCGCGTTAGCGTTATAGAAATTGGCTCACTACTAATTCGTTTAACTTGTTTCGATATTTCTCCCCCATTAATAATTTTTTGTCATTTCTGATAACGCTATACGAGTTTGTTCCAATAAATCTTTTTAAATAAAATACTCTCTCGATTCACTCATCAAATCTGTAACTAGCCAATAACAAGCGTTATTTGAAAACGGGTAATTCTCAGCCTCTATAATTCCCCTTTGAGCGCTAAAACCCATTAACATCCTAATTAGTTCCGCTGGTGTGGTCTTATCTGTTCAGATATTCCTTGCTTACACCACCCAATAAATTTACCTGTAGACGGTAAAAAGTCGTTATTTTGCGCTCTAGCCACTTTTAGCCCCGCTCGCAAATATTCCAGTTTAGTTATTCCGTTTTCCTTGAGTTTTCATCTTTCAAAACTGCGGATGATGCAGGAAAAATAATAATCAATTGCTCGCAAAATAAATTAAAAGCTTTTTTACTACTGTGTGATTATTTTTTATATAGTTTATAGTGTAGATAAATTCATATTCATTTTTACATTACACCCGCTTAAATATTTTAAAATCGTTTTTATATTTGTATTTAGTGGTGCTAGCTCAGTTTGAGGTAGTTATGCATATTCTCTCGCTGCCAGCAATAATTCACTTAATTTCCACTCATTTTCTGCTTCATCATACGCAGCCTGTGCAACTGGATCTGCGAGCGCATGCTGTTTGATTTAACTAAATGTTGTACTTTTTTACTTATCGTTAATCATCTCCTATAGTCGTTTACGTGCTATTTGTAATGCGCCAGCTAGTGTTTTTTTAACAAAAGCATGTAAAATAAAAATTACTTTTTTTGATATATATAAATAGTTCTAGCTATATTATTGCTCTCTAACGCTCGTAATTCAAATAACCCACCACCTAATGATTTACTATGTAGCATTTGCATTTTCCCAAACTGCTCCAGTTTTTCAATTAATTTAATTGTTTAACCTCGTAATTCAGCTGATAAATCTAGAATTTGAGATTTTGCATCATTATGCGTTTTTATTGTGAAAATTTAATAAAGTAGCTAGTAAAAAACTAACTTTTTTGATGAGAGTTATATTGTCGTCATTGAAATAGATAAAACAAATTGGGGATTAAAAATGTATAACAAAGAATTAACTGAAGAATATAAAAATAATATCAAGCATTGAATTCTACAACTGTAAATAATTGATTACCTTGGGTTTTAATGGTGTCCCCTACAGGATTCGAACCTGTGACCTACGGCTTAGAAGGCCGTTGCTCTATCCAGCTGAGCTAAGGAGACATGATAGATATGATTTGTTGACTATACGCCGAGTATTATATAAAGCTATTTTGATCCGTCAATGATTTTTGATAATTTATCAGTTTGTATTAACAAAATATCATCAATATACCTTATTTTTTCGTATTTTAGTTAGTTTTTTATAATAAAAATGCTATTACTACTATTATTTGAAATATTGTAACTTATTTGGCATTAGCAATTTGCGCTTTTAGCATGGCTAGTCGGCTTTGTCCTTGTTGCATTTTCTTTTCAGGGGATAATTCGTTTCTTTGATTTTGCCATTCTAAGTCGTCTTGTGGAAGTTCTAACAAAAATCGACTTGGTTCAACATGTATAGTTTCGCCAAATTGCTTGCGTTGACGACTAAATGAAAATGTTAGCTCACGCTGTGCGCGGGTGATGCCTACGTAAGCTAGACGTCTTTCTTCTTCAATATTGTCTTCATCAATACTGTTTTGGTGTGGTAATAGCCCTTCAGACATGCCAACTAGGTATACATAAGGAAATTCTAACCCTTTTGATGCGTGTAAAGTCATAAGTTGTACTTGATCAAATTCTTCTTCGGTTTCGTTGCGCTCTAACATATCACGTAAGGTAAATCTCGCTACTGCTTGTTCTAAGTTCATAGCCTCATCAATATCATCACCTTGTAACATGTCATTTAACCAACTGACCATTTGTTCAACATTACGCATACACATTTGCCCTGCCGTTGGAGATGGGGATGTTTCATAAATCCAACTTTCATAGTGTATGCCATGCAGAAGTTGATGAATAGCTTCCATTGGTTCACTGTGGGATTTTTGGATTAGTGTATCAAACCAATGGATAAACGTGTGCAAAGTTTCCATACGTTTTCCTGAAAGGAATTCAGTTAACCCCATGTCATGACTAGCTTGATATAAACTAACACTTCGATGATTTGCCCATTGACCTAATTTTTGAATTGTTGCAGGACCTATTTCGCGTTTTGGAGTGTTGATAATACGGATAAAAGCATTATCATCATCAGGATTGGTTAATAAACGTAAGTAAGCCATGAGAACCTTAATTTCAATCCGCGAAAAAAATGAGGTACCGCCAGAAATTCGATAAGGAATGCGGTATTGCATTAACATTTTTTCAATTAATCGAGCTTGATGATTGCCACGATATAATATTGCGTATTGACCATATTGGCTGTTATTCGCAAAATGGTGACCAATTAGATCATTCACCACTTTTTCGGCTTCATGCTCTTCGTTATCAGCTGATATTACTCTTATTGTTTCACCATAACCCAATTCGGAAAAAAGTTTTTTCTCAAAGATGTGAGGGTTATTTTCGATTAAAATATTCGCCACTTTTAAAATCCGACCCGATGATCGATAATTTTGTTCAAGTTTGATCACTTCTAATTTCGGGAAGTCTTGTTTTAAGTGAACTAAATTTTGTGGGCGTGCCCCTCGCCACGAGTAAATGGACTGATCGTCGTCCCCTACTACGGTGAATTTAGAACGGTTTCCAACTAATAATTTAATGAATTCATATTGGCTGGTGTTGGTGTCTTGGTATTCGTCAACCAACAAATAACGTACGCGATTTTGCCATTTTTCGCGGACTTCTTCGTTATTTTTTAGCAAGAGTGTTGGCAATAATATAAGATCATCAAAATCTAATATGCTGCAAGCTTTTAACTGTTTTTCATAAAGTTGATAGCAGTGTGCAAAGAGCTTTTCCTTGTTGGTTTGTGCCCTTGCCATAGCAATAGTTGCATCAACTATATCGTTTTTCCAATTAGATATGGTTGCACGCAGTTGGTTAATAAGGTCTTTATCGCCATCTAACCATTGTTGTGTTAATTCTTTTAGTAATGCCGTTTGGTCGTGATCATCAAATAATGAAAAATTAGATTTAATACCAAGGTGTTTATATTCTTTTCGAACAATATCCAGCCCTAATGTATGAAAGGTTGATATTTTTAGCCCTCTTGTCTCTTGTTTGCTTAATGAGTGAGCAATACGTTCTTTCATTTCGCGCGCAGCTTTGTTGGTAAAAGTTACCGCAAAAATATGCCTAGGTAAGTATTCTTTTACCCGAATTAAGTAAGTAATTTTGTTAATAATAACGCGAGTTTTTCCTGAACCTGCACCAGCTAAGACAAGGCAAGGTCCTGATACATACTCTACGGCTTTTTGTTGACTTGAGTTTAAACGCACTGGATAAAAACCATTAAGAAAATTGTAGACTAGTATATAACGACAAATTAACCACCTGCAATTATCACGACTATTAAGTGAAAATAATTACTATTTTATAAGTTATTATTGGATGAACGTTAAAGCCTGTTCAACCACTTCAATCCCTGCTCCTTTTTTATGAGCATTTTCGCTAATAGAACGCCGCCATTGCCTTGCACCTTTGCATCCATTAAACATGCCTAAAGTATGGCGCATAATATGGTTTAATTGTGCACCTTGCGTTAACTGTTGTTCGATATAAGGATAAAGAGCATGAATTGCAGATATAGGGTCAATGATTGGTGTATTTAAACCAAAAATTCGTGAATCTATTTGGGTGAGTAAAAGTGGATTTTGATAAGCTTCGCGACCAACCATTACGCCGTCAACATGTTGTAGATGACGCTTTATTTCATCAATGGTTTTAATTCCACCGTTTATAGCAATAGTTAATTCAGGGTAATCGCGCTTGAGCTGGTATACTCGTTCATAATTAAGTAGCGGTACCTCACGATTTTCTTTAGGACTTAAGCCAGATAACCACGCTTTACGAGCATGAACAATAAAGGTTTGGGTATAGGGTTTTACTTTGTCGATAAAACCACACAAAAACTCATAGCTGTCCAAATCGTCAATACCAATTCGTGTTTTGACTGTAACTGGAATTTCAACTTGGTTTTGCATTTGTTCAATACACTTTGCAACTAAATCTGCTTTACTCATTAAACATGCACCAAACATGCCGTTTTGTACTCGATCTGACGGACAACCAATATTTAGGTTGATTTCATTATAACCACGCTCCTGTGCCAATTTTGCACACTGAGCAAGCCCGTTAGGATCGCTACCTCCTAGCTGTAAGCTGATTGGTTGCTCTTCGAAATTGAACGCTAAATAATCGCCTTTGCCATATAATATAGCGCCAGTCGTCACCATTTCGGTATAAAGTAAAGTTTGTTTGGTTAAGATACGATGGAAATAACGGCAATGCTTATCAGTCCAATCAAGCATTGGGGCTATTGAAAAACGATTTAATGTTGATTTCACAAGAAAAAAATACCTCAAGAATTAATTTAATTAAGTTATTCTAGCTACCGCTTTTTTATTATACAATAAGTAGAAATATTAGAAGTTAATATGGATATTAATAATATATTTTTCTATCGTTAAAATCTTATATTTTGGGTTATTACCTATAATGAATCTGTTTGGATATTCACAAATTAATTTGAAAATATTCCTTTATGATTTATTTATTTTTGACTATAAAATATGAAAAACCTCGTAATATAGTGAGGTTTTTCAGTTTATTCAGTTAAATTTTTTGTTAGTTAAAAATCAGAACATAAAACCTTTTCAGTGATAATGTAATTCATTTTTATAAATCAGAGATTTCCTATTTATTCATTTCTTCTAATGATTTTGAGCCATCAAGTGTGTGATTTTTTATGTCAGTTACAATACCCCTTTCGTTAAAATAAACTGCATAAGTTATTTGGCTAATTTCACCATACTGTGGCTGTTGACGAAATACATAATACCAAACTTTATCACCAAAATCAGAAGTTAACATTGGTGTACCCATAATAAATAACACCTGTTCTCTATTTTGACCAACTTTTAACAGATCTATAGACTCTTGAGTTACATAATTACCTTGATTGATATCTGGCCTGTAAACAAAAGTATCAACCATTGAACAACCATTTAATAAAATACTAGCTACAATTGAAAGCACAGCAAATTTACGAAATTGCATTAATTTAACCCATTCAAAAATCATGTAAAGTTGTATTATCGCTGATATTTTTTTTAAGTGCCACACAAAATAATCAATTCTTAAAAATTATTTAATAAAACAACATTCATGAGCTTTAATTTACAATTACTGCTTGACATTTATTTATATATCTACGACCTTAATTATATTATGATTAACATTACCATTAACAAAAAAGGCACAAAATGAAACTAGAAACAATAGAACAAAAAGCAAGTTATGCTATCGGCTTACAAATTGGACAGCAATTAAAAGAATCTGGATTAAACAATTTAGAACTTAATGCGTTAAAATTAGCGATAGAAGACGTATTATCGGGTAATCAACCGGCTCTGCCATTACAAGAATTACATGAAGCATTACGCCATGTGCATGAACAAGCTACCAAAGAAAAGGCCAAGCAAGCAGAAAAAATTGCTCAAACAGGTAAAGATTTTCTAGCAGAAAATATCAAAAAAGATGGCATTAAATCGACTGAATCAGGTTTACAATACGAAATCATCAAACAAGGCAATGGCACATTACCGAAAGCAACCGATAGCGTACAAGTTCATTATACGGGGCAACTAATTGATGGTACCGTATTTGATAGTTCTGTTGAACGTGGACAACCTGCTGAATTTCCAGTCAATGGAGTGATTAAAGGCTGGGTGGAAGCGTTACAACTTATGCCTGAAGGTTCAAAATGGCGTTTATATATTCCTCAAGAATTAGCCTATGGTGCTCAAGGTGCTGGTGCATCAATTCCACCATATAGTGCATTAATTTTTGATGTTGAATTATTAAAAGTACTATAGAGTGATTAAAAGATCATAGTGGACGCAATTAGCGTCCATTTTTTTGACTTAGTTATTTTCGGTTTAGAAAGAAAGTATTAAATATTACCTGTAACAAGCATGTATAAGTTATTTATTTTCCGCTATAATATTTGTTTATCTATAGTCATAAAAAAGTTAAGGAAAGTTATATGTCAACAAATATGGTTCGTATCGCAATCGCTGGCGCTGGTGGCAAAATGGGACGGCAGCTTATCCAAGCTGTTTCGCAAATCGAAGGAGTTACCTTAGGAGCAGCATTTGAACGAACTGGCTCATCACTAATTGGTAGTGACGCCGGTGAGATTGCTGGGATCGGTATTTGTGGCATTAAAGTTACCAATAATCTAGAACAAACTAAAGATCAATTTGACGTATTAATCGATTTTACGCGACCTGAAGGCACGCTCGCCTACTTAGCTTTTTGTATTGAAAATAAAAAAATGATGATTATTGGCACAACCGGCTTTGATGATGCAGGTAAACAAGCCATTGCCGATGCAGCAAAAAAAATTGGTATTGTGTTTGCTGCCAACTTTAGTGTGGGGGTTAACCTAGTGTTAAAATTATTAGAAAAAGCCACTAAAGTCATGGGCGATTATACCGATATCGAAATTATTGAAGCACATCACCGCCATAAGGTAGATGCCCCTTCTGGCACCGCACTTGCGATGGGTGAAGCCATTGCAGATGCACTTAATTGTAATTTAAAAGACCGTGCTGTTTACTGCCGAGAAGGTCATACAGGTGAACGTCCTAATGGCGCTATCGGATTTGCAACGATTCGAGCAGGTGACATTGTTGGCGAACATACCGCTATTTTTGCCGATATTGGCGAACGAGTTGAAATTAGTCATAAAGCATCAAGCCGTATGACATTTGCTAATGGTGCCGTGCGAGCTGCGTTATGGCTTCGTTCACAATCTATCGGTTTATACGATATGCGTGATGTGTTAGATTTAAAGAGCTTATGATTTTAAAGACATGTTAGATGAATTTTGGATGCGCCATGCATTAATGTTAGCAAAACGTGCTGAGTTAGAAAATGAGATTCCTGTTGGAGCGGTAATCATCGATGAAAATAATCAAATTATTGGTGAAGGGTTCAATCAATCGATATCAACACATAACCCAACCGCTCACGCTGAGATAATGGCAATTGAGCAGGCTGGTAAATATCTTAACAATTACCGTTTAGTTAATACTACGTTATATGTCACACTTGAACCTTGTATTATGTGTGCTGGAGCGATTATTCATGGTCGCATCAAACGTATAGTGTACGGCGCAAGTGATTTTAAAACAGGTGCAGCAGGCTCATTCATTGATATTTTAGCTTATCAAGGTATTAATCATTATGCTGATGTCACAGGCGGTATACTTGCTGATGAATGTAGTGTGCTTTTAAGTAACTTTTTTAAAAAAAGGCGTTTACAAAAAAAGTTAGCTTTTAGCATCAATAATGAAAATATATTAAACTGAATGCCTGTTCTAAAACAGGATTATTCTAATCAAATTATTAAAACATAAGATAAAAAACTTCTTCACTTATTCTTTTTATCAGCAAAAATTGTTAAAATCTAGTTTAATTTTTTAAAAGTTAGTTTGAGCATTATTAATGAAAAAACACATATTAAAAATGATGATATCGACGGATGATATCCAAAAACGAGTTATACAACTTGGTCAAGAAATTAGCCAAAATTATAAAAACAGTCAAAATGAACTAATTTTAGTTGGGCTTTTACGTGGTTCCTTTATTTTTATGGCAGATTTAAGTCGCGCGATTTCCGTTGGGCATGAAGTTGATTTTATAACAGCATCAAGTTATGGTAATACAGTAATAAGTAATCGTGATGTTAAAATCCTTAAAGATTTGGATGAAGATATCTGTGGTAAAGACGTATTAATCGTTGAAGATATTATAGATACAGGTAATACACTTAGCAAAATCATGGCTATTTTAAAATTACGACATCCGCGTAGTATTGAAATTTGTACTTTGCTTGATAAGCCATCTCGACGTGAAGTCGATGTACATGTTAAATATATTGGATTTTCAATCCCTGATGAATTTGTTGTTGGCTATGGCATTGATTATGCACAACATTATCGTCACTTACCTTATATTGGACATGTCACATTACTTGAATCCTAAATAATACACGAGGTATATGTGTTACGATATTCCTGTTCACTGTGTTTACTGTTAATAATAGCTTCAGCATCAAGTTTTGCTGATATGAAGTTATCTATTCAAGGTTTATCAGGGAAACTTGCAGATAATGTTGATGCACGTACTTCATTGATATCACCGAATAGAATTGATAACACACCAAATTTTAAACGTTATTTTGAAAGTGAAGCTAAAAAAGCTCTCCAAGCTTTAGGTTATTATTCACCTACTTTTCAATACGATGTTTCAGACCCGAAAACATTGGTAGTCAATATTTCTGCTGGCGAGCCAACCAAAATAGAGCAACTTAATATCAACATTATCGGTGAAGGAAAAAAAGACAAAGATTACAATAATTTACTTAAAATCGGCTTACCCAAAATTGGGGATGTTTTGAATCATGGAACATATGAAAATTTCAAAAAAAGTTTGCAAAATTTAGCCCTAAAAAAAGGGTATTTTGACGCAAATATGACTGTACACCAATTAGCTATTTCAAATTTTTATCATCAAGCTTTTTGGAATATTGATTTTGATACAGGTCAACGGTATAAATTTAGTAAAGTTAATTTTCATAACTCAAAAATCCGTGATGATTACCTAGCAAATATTGTGCCTTTTCAAGAAGGTGATAAATATACCGCAGAAAAGCTATCAATATTAAATCGACGTCTTGCATCAACTAACTGGTTTAATTCTATTGTTGTTGTTCCCGACTTTCCTCATGTTACTGCAGATAAATCACTTCCAATCGATGTTATCACCACACCAAGAAAAAAAAATAGTATGGATTTAGGGCTTGGGTTTTCAACCGATAATGGTATTCATAGCAAAATAGGTTGGAGTAAACCATGGATTAATAGCCGAGGGCAAAGCTTTCAAAGTAATTTATCACTTTCCTCTCCTGAAAAATTTGTTACTTTGAGCTATAAAGTTCCGATGAAGAAATCACCACTTGAATACTATTATAATATCCAAGCTGGCTTTAAAAAGATTGATAATAATGATACAAAATCACGCTCTGTTACATTTGGCATTGTCCGAAATTGGGACAATTTTGAAGGATGGCAAAGCGCACTCGGTTTTAATGTTTTACGAGACGATTTTACACAAGCTGATTCCAGTTTCAATACTTTTCTTTATTATCCTTCCATCAGTTTTGCTAGGCTTCGTAGCGATGGTAATTTACTATCAATGTGGGGTGACTCTCAACGTTATTCAATTGAGGTAGCAAGTAAATCTTTAGGTTCGAGCATTAACCTTGTTCGTTTTGAAGCACAACAAGCTTGGATCCGCTCGATTAAAAATAGCCATAGATTTATTGCCCGTGGTAATTTCGGCATAATACAAGCAAGCAATTTTAACCGCGTTCCACCATCATTTAGGTTTTTTGCTGGTGGCGATCGCAGCATTCGTGGTTACAGTTACCAATCTATCTCGCCTGAAGATAAGAAAGGAAAATTAAAAGGTGCATCTAAGTTGATTACTGGCTCGCTGGAATACCAATATAATTTAACAGGACCTTGGTGGATGGCTTTTTTTGCCGATACCGGCGAGGCAATTGATAAAGTCGATAAAAGTAAATTTTATACAGGTACGGGGATTGGTGTTCGTTGGGCTTCACCAGTTGGACCAATAAAATTTGATTTAGCCACACCGCTAAATCGAAAAGATACTGGTTCTATTCATATCTATATCGGTTTAGGGACTGAATTATAACATGACGAAAAAAACAATTAGAGATAAAAAAATAAACAAGATCAGAAAATGGAAAAGACGAAGTTTTGTTATTCTATCTATTTTTATTTTTCTAATTGTATTTATTTTTGTTATGATTTTTACTAGTTTAGGGGTCAAGCTCACAACAGTTGTTTTAGATAAATTTTTACCAGAATTAAAAATTGCACAAGTTGAAGGCTCATTTCATAATTTGCATATTAAAGGACTATCGCTTGAATTGCCTGGTGTTGATATTCAAGTTAATGAAGCATTTTTAGAATTATCTAGTGCATGTTTAATGCAAACAAAAATATGCATCAAATATTTCGGTGCTAATGGTGTAACTGTTAATATTATTACCAGTAAAACCAATACTGATCCTAATAAACCGGAATCTAAAAACCAAATTGTTTTAAATACACCATTACCAATTGAACTTTATAATACACACGTAACCAATGTTAAAGCTAATATCAATGATATGACATTTAGTATGTCAGACTTTGTCGGAAAAGCAACTTGGATAAACCATAAGATTTATGTTTACCCTACTGTTGCTCAAGACTTAACTGCTATTTTTGCTGATGAACCACAAAGTTCAGTAAATCAAGAAATAAAGAATACTGTACCATTTAATGAAAAAATTAATCAATGGTTTAATAAACCTATTATTAAAGCACTTCCGCAAGTTCATATTCCTATAGATATCAATGTTAGCCGTTTAAGCGGTGATAACTGGTTATTACATATTGGTGGACAAGATTATTGGTTTAATCAAGCCTCAATTCAAACCGATATAATCAATAACTATATTCTGGTTAAACGTGTCGAAACCGATTTCAAAACACCTCATGCTAATGGCCATGCTTTGGTTTCAGGCGATATTACATTAGGTGATTGTTGGCCTATTACGGCATCTGTAATAGTAAATACAGAAAATAATCAACTTAGCGGTAAAATTACAGGTAAATTACTTGGCGAAATAGCTACCAATATTGCAGTTGAAGGATTAAATAAGGCTAAAATAGAAGGGAATATTAATTTTATTAAAAATTATATGCCTGTTATGGCAAGTATTAGCGGAAAGCACATTCAATGGCCTATTGAAGGCAATGCACAATATCAATTAAATAATTTTGATTTATCATTAAATGGCAATGTTCAAAAATATAAATTAGCAATGATTGGGACAACAAAAGCTAACAATATTCCGAATGCAACGTTTGATATCGTTGGAAATGGTACATATCAAGGTATCTCATTTGTTCATGGCATGATTCAGTTACCTCAAGGACAAGTCAATGCATCTGGAAATATAGATTGGGGAAAAGCATTAAAATGGGATTCTAAAATAAAATTGACCAATGTAGATATTAGTAAAGAAGTGCCTAATTTCCCTATTCGTTTAAATGGTCAATTTAAAACAACAGGAATATTAGAGGGCAATCATTGGCAATTAAGTCTTTCTGAATTACAGTTAAAAGGTGACATTAAACAAGCCGATTTTTTGGCTAACGGAAGCTTGCAAATTGATTCTAAACATTCAATTACTACAAATAATCTTGCTATTGCTTGGGGAAATAATCAAATCAATGTTAATGGTTCAACTGATAAAGGCAATTTAAACGGAAAAATAAGTTTAGAATCGCTGTCACTATTTATTAATGGCATGAAAGGTAGAATTATTGGAAATGTAAAAATAAATGGTACAATCAACGATCAAACAATGGATACTAATCTAACAGTTAGTGATTTAAATCTTCACGAATTCACTGTTGAGTCAGCAAACCTTTCAGGTAAATTACAATACCAAAAGCAAATTAGTGGGCAATTAAAACTAATTGGGCAAGGTATTAAGTTTGAAAATGAATCCGTTAAAAAAGCCAATATCGAACTTTCTGGAAATGAGGATCATCATAACCTATCGGTGGATATTGAAGGGAGCCCAGCTTCAATTATTACATCATTAACAGGGCAAATTACTAAAGATAGGACTAAATGGTCTGGAAATATCTCTCACATTTTATTAAGTTTAGGTAATAAGAACCATTGGCAATTAGCTAAAACATTGCCATTATCTTTTGATTTTATTTCACACATGCCTACCATTGGAGCTCATTGTTGGCTGAATAATAGCTCAAGTATTTGTTTAGATAAACCTCTATCATTAGCGCCTAATACAGATACAAGCGTGACATTAAAAAACATTGATCTCGCTAAGTTACCTATTCCTAATGACAGCGAAACTAAGTTAGTTGGTAGTATTGATGGAAAAGCTGATATTAAATTTACTACTTTGAATAAAATACCTTCTATAAAAGCCAATATCACTGGTACCAAGGTATATATTCAACAAATAATCGTATCGGAAACATTAACTATACCTTTTGATTTATTTAAGTTAAATGTTGAATTAAATGAACAAATAACTAAATTAAATTGGGATTTTTCATTAAATCAATTGGGTAAAATTACTGGTGCCTTATCCATTACAGATCCAACTCATCAGAAAAAATTAAGAGGACAATTAGTTGTTGATCATCTTGCATTAGCAATTATTAACCCATTATTAGATAAAAACGATTATGCAAACGGTTTTATTGATGGAATTATTAAATTTTCAGGCTCGCTAATGGATCCTTATTTGAATGGCGTCATTAACTTAAGGCACAGCGAAATAAAAGCAAGACAACTTCCTGTTGATGTTAAATCAGCAATATTGGATATAAATTTCAACGGTAAATCTTCAACATTAAAAGGAGTGTTAACTACGCAATCTGGTGATGTTAATATTAATGGTCAAGCTAATTGGAATACTTTTGATAAGTGGCAAGCAGAACTTACTATAAATGGTGCTGCAATGGAAGTAACCGTTCCTCCAATGGTTGTTATGTCGATTATTCCTGATCTTAGAATTAATGCAACTCAAGATGAACTTACTCTATTAGGTAGAGTAAGCATTCCTAAAGGTAAAATTACAGTTGAATCTTTACCTACATCAAGTGTTGATATTTCATCTGATGAAGTTATGTTAGATGAAAATTATAAGGTAATTGAAAAACAAAAAATTGGAATGAAGATCAATAGTCATATTGAAATCGATATCGGCGATAAAGTTACTGTCGATGCTTTTGGTTTAAATGCAGCTTTAAAAGGAAATTTAATTGCTACACAAACTAACAAAGGTTTAGATCTTCATGGACAAGTACTCATTCCGACAGGAAGATTTCATGCTTATGGACAAGATTTAGTTATTCGTAAAGGTATCATTACTTTTTCTGGACCTACCGATCAAGCAAGATTAGATATTGAAGCAATCCGCAATCCAGAATCTATTGATAACAATAATATCACCGCGGGGATTAAAGTCATAGGAACATCAGAAGATCCTAAAATTGAGATATTCTCAGATCCCGCCATGTCTCAGCAAGAGGCCCTATCCTATTTAATAAGAGGGGAAGGTCTTGATAACACGGATCAAAGTGAAAACGATATGATGACTTCTCTGCTTGTTGGTATAGGAACTGCAAAAACAGGAAAATATATTGGGGACATTGGTAATGTTTTTGGTATTAAAAACCTCACACTCGATACACAAGGTGCAGGTAATAATTCTAAAGTCGTGGTTAGTGGTTATATTTTACCTAATCTACAACTTAAATATGGTGTGGGTATTTTTGATTCTCTTGCTACCTTTACTTTACGTTATAGACTAATTCCAAGTCTATATTTAGAGGCAACATCTGGGATTGCACAAACATTGGATCTGATTTATCAATTTGAATTTTAAATCAAATAAAATTTCAATTTCTCATTTTAACTTAGTTATTAAATGCAGCCAAAGTTACTCGCTTTTAAATCCAATCAGCATTTCGCGTTTAATGCCAAACCCCTTGCGTTTATAGACTTTGAAACCAGCTTCAAGTAAATTTCTTCGCACAAATCCTGCCGCAGTAAACGTAGCAAAAGTGCCATTTAGAGCGGTTAATTTATAACAATTTTGGAATAATGATTTTGACCACATATCTGGATTTTTAGCGGGAGAAAAGCCATCAAAAAACCATGCATTAACCATTACTTTTTGTTTCATTAAAAATTCACCAAAGTAGCTTATATCGTTATAACATATAGTTAAAGTAACATTATTAAAGTGGATAGTCGAATCAATTAAGCTTATTTGTAGTTGTTCCGCTAATAATGCTAAAGGACTGTGCTTATTAATTATATTGTTATGAATTTTAACCAACTGTTCAGCTGATAACGGGAATTTTTCTACACTAAAAAATTTAAGTTTTTTGAGCTTATGATTGGGAAATTTTTTTGTAAAATTCAAAAATGTCTGCCATAGCAGCAAAAAATTCAAACCAGAACCAAAGCCGGTTTCTGCAACAATAAACGTTTCTTTATTATGATTATAAAAACGTTGCTGTAAATCATTGCCGTCAATAAATACATAAGTAGTTTCATCAATCGCTCCTTTTGTATTAAAATAAACATCCTGAAAATGGGTGGAAATTGGGTTTTGATTTTCATCCCAAATAATTGTCGATTTTTGCATAAACCTCCTTAAAACAGCAATATTCAATCAAACTGTATATTAATGCCGATTATGTATATAATACGCTAAGTTAATTTATGAGGTAAACTATGGTTTTTCTTTTTCGTCTAATTAGTGTTGTGTTAATAGGAATTGTGACTTGTGTATTAGGAATAATATTTTGCATATTTAACCCACATAACCCTAAAAATGTGGCAAGATTTGCTCATTTATTTAGTTTTTTTTTCAAACCTATATTAGGCATCAAAGTTTATACTCGCATTAATGCTAATATCAACAAATTAGGCAGCTACGTTTATGTTGCTAATCATCAAAATAATTATGATATGGTGGTTGCAGCAGATGTTGTGCAACCTAAAACGGTGACAGTTGGTAAAAAAAGCTTGGCTTGGATTCCATTTTTTGGGCAGCTCTACTACCTTACGGGCAATATTCTAATTGATCGAAACAATAAATCAAAAGCGCATGATACTATTAGGCAAGTAGTTAATGAAATTAAAAAGCATGATATTTCTATATGGATGTTTCCAGAAGGTACTCGTAGCCATGGTCGAGGGTTATTACCATTTAAAACAGGTGCCTTTAAAGCAGCAATAGCAGCTGGTGTGCCCATTGTGCCAATTTGTGTATCAGATACCAATAATATTAACTTAAACCGTTTAAATAACGGACATATGATTGTTGAAATGCTCGATCCAATCGAAACTAAAAATTTACGCAAAGAAGATGCCAGATTATTAATGGAGCAGTGCTATCAACAAATGGCGAGTAAAATAACGCAAATAAATAATGAAGTAGAACAACTCAACAATCAAAAATAATATGAACAAGCAAGATCGTAATTTTGATGATATCAGTAATAAATTTGCCCAAAATATTTACGGCACAACAAAAGGTAGAATTAGAGAAGCAATAGTTTGGCATGAGCTCGAACAAATATTAGCAACCTATGCTAAAAATAAAACATTAACTATCCTTGATGCCGGTGGTGGTCAAGGTCAAATTGCTTGTAGGCTTGCCAAACTTGGCCATCAAGTAATTTTATGTGATATTTCTAAACAAATGCTTGAACTTGCTCAACAAAAATTCCTATCAGAACAGGTCCATTTAGATTGTATTTGTTGTTCCATTCAACAGCTTAGCAGTGTAATTGACAAACAATTTGATTTAGTTATTTGTCATGCTGTATTAGAATGGGTTACTGAGCCTGTTGAACTAATCCAAACATTAAAAAAATTTATTAAGCCTGATGGTTATTTATCATTAATGTTTTATAACTATCACGCACTATTATTCAAAACGGTTACACTTGGTAACTTTGGTTATACTAAATCAGGATTAGCTAAACGTAAAAAAAAGACCCTTTCTCCTGATTTTCCTCGATACCCAAATGAAGTATATACATGGTTAATTCAATTAGATTTTAATATTTTACAAAAAACGGGAATTCGCATTTTCCACGATTATCTTATAAATAAATCTAAAGCCGAAACACATTTTGATCAGCTACTTGAACTTGAAAAAAAGTATTGCCAAACAGAGCCATATATTGATTTAGCAAGATATATTTTGGTTACAGCTAAAATAAGATGAATCATAAATTAAACCACTTTAGCTTAAGCTTTTTAAAATGATTACTCGAAAATTTTGTCATAACTCGTTATCATAAGCAGATAAATTTTACAGTTAAGGAAAATGAGTATGATCGTTGTAACTGGTGGCGCAGGATTTATTGGTAGTAATATTGTTAAAGGATTAAATGACCAAGGACATAAAAATATTTTGGTTGTTGATGATTTAACTGATGGTACTAAATTTGCCAATTTAGTTGATTTAGATATTGCTGATTATATGAATAAAGATGAATTTATATCATTGATTGTTGCTGGTGAAAACCTTGATATCGATGCTATTTTTCATCAAGGCGCTTGCTCATCAACCACAGAATGGGATGGCAAGTTTATGATGGAAAATAACTATGACTATTCAAAAGACTTATTGCATTACTGTCTCGATTTCAACATTCCATTTTTATATGCTTCATCAGCCGCTACTTATGGTGGGCGCAGTGATAACTTTATTGAAGATCGCACTTACGAAAAGCCATTAAACGTATATGGATATTCTAAATTCTTATTTGACCAATATGTAAGACAATTACTACCCAAAGCTAATTCACCAATTTGTGGATTCCGTTATTTTAATGTCTATGGACCACGCGAATCACACAAAGGCAGTATGGCTAGTGTTGCGTTTCATTTAAATGAACAAATAAATAAAGGTGAAACACCCAAATTATTTACTGGTAGCGATAATTTTAAACGTGACTTTATTTATGTTGGTGATGTCGTTGAAGTCAATTTATGGTTTTGGAAAAATAAAATATCAGGAATTTATAACTGTGGAACAGGTCGAGCAGAATCGTTCCAAGCTGTTGCTGATGCGGTTCTTACTTATCATAAAAAAGATGAAATTGATTATATTCCCTTCCCTGAACATCTAAAAGGACGCTATCAAAGCTATACTCAAGCTGATCTGACTAAATTTAGACAAACTAAATGCCCAATTGAATTTAAAAATGTTGCAGAAGGGACTGCTGAATATATGAAATGGCTTAATGAACAATAAGATGGAATTGATTAAATGAAAACACTCATTATTGGTCCTTCATGGGTTGGCGATATGATGATGTCGCAAAGCATTTATCGTACATTAAAACAACTTGATTCTAATAACGAAATTGATGTTTTAGCTCCGGCTTGGTGTCGAGCACTATTAAATAAAATGCCAGAAGTGAATCAAGCAATTGCAATGCCATTAGGCCATGGTGAGTTTGCTTTTAAAAAACGTCGTGAAATAGGTAAATCACTACGTAATAACCATTATGATCAGGCTATTGTATTACCTAATTCATTCAAATCAGCATTGATTCCATTTTTTGCCAAAATTCCTAAACGTACAGGTTGGAAAGGTGAGATGCGTTATGGTTTATTAAACGATCTTCGTAAACTTGATAAGCAAGCATTTCCGTTAATGGTTGAACGCTATATTGCGCTTGCTTATCCTAATCAGATTCATTCGGCTTCCGATTTGCCACAACCACTACTATGGCCAAAACTCAATGTCGAACAAGATGAAATAACCCAAACTCTATCAACCTTTGCTATAACACAAGATGAACCATTAATTGGCTTTTGTCCTGGTGCTGAATTTGGCCCTGCAAAACGTTGGCCCGATTATCATTACGCAGCACTTGCTGATATGCTAGCTAAGCAACATGCTAAAATTCTTATTTTTGGTTCAGCAAATGATAAAAAAATAGGCGAACAGATTATTGCCAAAATGTCCCATTCTGATATGTGTATTAACTTAGCAGGTGAAACTCAATTAGAACAAGTCGTTAGTTTAATATCCGCTTGTAAAGCGATTGTAACTAACGATTCAGGATTAATGCATGTGGCAGCCGCGTTAAATAAACCATTGGTAGCACTTTATGGACCAAGTAGTCCTGACTTTACACCTCCACTATCAGACAAGGCTGAAATTATTCGTTTAATTACTGGGTACCATCATCGTGTCCGCAAAGGTGATACCGAACAAGGCTATGATCAAAGTTTAATCAATATTAAACCAGATAACGTATTTGAAACATTGATGAATCTTATTGTACGTTGCCAAAAGAGTAATGAATAATGCGTGTATTAGTTGTTAAAACATCTTCAATGGGTGATGTACTGCATACATTGCCAGCTTTAACCGATGCAGCCAATAACTTACCTAGCATTACCTTTGATTGGGTAGTTGAAGAAAATTTTGCTCAAATACCTAGCTGGCATTTTGCCGTCGATAGAGTAATTCCTGTTGCAATAAGACGCTGGAGAAAAAATTGGTTTGCTAAAAATGTTCGCCAAGAACATTATGAATTTATTCAAAATCTTAGTCAGAAAAAATATGATTGCATAATTGATGCACAAGGATTAATTAAAAGTTCTTTTTTAATTACACGAAAAGCACGTGGCATTAAACATGGTTTGGATCGTAAAAGCATTAAAGAGCCAATTGCTAGTTGGTTTTATGATGTAAAGCATAATGTTTCTAAACAAATGCATGCGATTGAACGTATTAGGCTGTTATTTGCAAAAAGCCTGCAATATGTTGTACCTGATTCAATAGGAAATTATGCAATTGCTCATCATTTTCTGTCTTCACCACCTAGCGATAATCAACAATATTTAATTTTTTTACACTCTACAACACGAGATGATAAGCATTGGACAGAAGAAGCTTGGAGAAAATTAATTAAATTAATTGAGCCAACAGGTTTAAAAATAAAATTACCTTGGGGTTCAATGCATGAACAACAACGTTCAATTCGCCTTGCTCAGGGATTTAACCATGTTGAAGTATTACCTAAGCTTTCACTTTATGAAATTGCATCTGTTATTGTAGGAGCAAAAGCTGTTGTATCGGTTGATACTGGGTTAAGTCATTTAACTGCGGCCTTAGACCGCCCTAATATTACTTTATTTGGTAAAACTGATCCTAAATTAATTGGCAGTTATGGGAAAAATCAGTTTAAGATTGTTTCACCACAAAAAAGTATGCAAACAATTCAGGCCGAACAAGTTTATCATCAGTTGGCTAATTTTTTATAAGTTAAAATCATTTTTAAAATAAAAAGGAATCGACTTAATGAATAAATATAGTGCTCTTATTTGCGAGAAATATGCTCAAATTAGTAATAATGAATTGGGTTATATTGATGATGCCTTAGGCGTGGTTCTACAAATTTTAGATGAAGTCGTTCGCAACGAACAAATTCCACAAGAGATAAAAAATAAAGCTGCTTATGCGGCAGCTAATCTATTAATTAGTGACTATGAGGTTAAATAACTGTAGGCAAAATGATAATGAAACGTGTAGACTTATCATCAGACTCAACTGTAATTGAGCCTTTATGCGTTTCAATAATTGATTTAACAATCGCAAGCCCTATCCCTGCACCTGAACTGTCATTACGATTTCTGGATTTATCAACACGATAAAAACGATCAAATAGGTGAGGTAAATGTTTGCTATCAATTTTTTCACCCGGATTAGATATGATCAATTTAACGCGATTTTCGGTTGCTTGACCTAAAGTTATAGTTATAATTTGATTAATTGGTGTATAACGAATCGCATTTGATAAGATATTACTAATTGCTCTTCCTAACATCAATTTATCACCCTGAATATGTGAACATGTGCCTTCAATATTAAATAGGATATTTTTTTCATCGGTTAGTGGCTCAAAATAGTCACAGACCATCATGATCATATTAGGTAAATTAATATCGATTAAATTAGGCATTAATTGACGATTATCAGCTTGTGCCAAAAAAAGCATATCAGATATCATTTGTGACATTCTTTCATATTCTTCTAGATTAGAATATAAAATTTCTCTATATTCGTTTGTCGTTCTAGCATTACTAAGCACTATTTGCGTTTGGGTAGTTAGATTAGTGATTGGTGTTCGCATTTCATGAGCAATATCAGCCGTAAAATTACGCTGACGATGAAACACATCCTCTACGCGATTAAGCATATCGTTAAATGCCCCAACTAAACTTACGTATTTTACAGGAACAGATGAAGTAGAAATGCGATAATTAAGACTTTTTAAGTTTATACGTTCAATTTTTTTAATCAAATGATTAATAGGTTTTTGCGTAAAATAGATACTGATAAATGAACCAATTAATGCCATGAAGCAAGATATAATAATAAGTAAGCCTAGACCGTTTCTTAATCGTCCAATAAACTCAATTTGTAGATCACGGCGAACAGCAACTATCAGGGTAAATTGTTTACCTTTTTCAATCATTACTCTCGATGCAGCTATACGATAAGAGGATTTATCAATATTCTGTATCTCACTACTTTTATTCGTAATTAAATGTTCTAACTGATCTTTTGTTAATGCTATCGATAGGTTAGGACCACGAGTTCGGTATACAACCTTGTCAAGGTCATCAAGAATATAGGCAAATAATTGATGATGACCAGTCAGAATTAATAGAAGATTTTGTATAAATTCATCATGGTTTTCATCGGGAGAATAATAAGATAACTCACGTTCAATTGAGGTAATCACAGAATTTAACTCTGTGACATTCTGCCTAATCGAAAATTTTTCAAATGATCTTTCAATTAAATAGCTAAAACAGTAAAGTAGCCCACATGTTAGTAGGCAAACAATAAGGGGTAAACGAAATGAAATTATTTTACTCTGCTTCATCCAATACATCTATTTTATAGCCCATACCACGAACAGTATGGATAAGTTTTGGTTCAAATCCAGCATCAATTTTGTTGCGTAATCTTCTAATCGCCACATCAATAACATTGGTATCACTATCAAAGTTCATATCCCAAACTTGCGAAGCGATTAAAGAGCGTGGTAAAACTTCACCTGGATAACGTAAAAAATATTCTAACAATAAAAATTCTTTATTAGTCAAATCAATTCTTTTGTCAGAACGTATTACAGTTCGTTTAGGTAAGTCCATTACCAAATCTGCAATACTTAATTGATAATTATTTACTTGTGGAACATTTCGCCTTAATAATGATTTTACCCTAGCTAATAGCTCGGCAAATGAAAAAGGTTTAACTAAATAATCATCCGCACCAAGATTAAGCCCCTTCACTTTGTCCTCAACGCTCCCCATAGCAGTTAGGAGCATGATTGGGGTATCTTTACCTGCTTCACGTAACGATTTTACAATTTTCCAACCAACAATATCAGGTAGCATTACATCTAAAATAATTAAATCATAATCTTCAGTCATGGCCCGATGATAACCATCTAAACCATTTTTAGTCAGATCGACAATAAAACCAGATTCAACTAACCCTTGACGAAGATACTCTCCTGTTTTTTGCTCGTCTTCAACAACTAATAATTTCATTTTGAATATTCCCTTTGCTGACCTATCAGATTATCGAACTGATATAACACTGTTATATGATATACGAAGAGAACAAATTCATTCATGATAATTTAATGACTATTTTGTAATGTTTTGGTCATTAATTAGTTTAGATTTATTTGTTATAGTATCCACACAATGATTCATGAGGCTAGACATTATTGTTTCATTGTTTTATTTCCTTTCATCCATTCCTTGCAATTTAATGCAGCCCTAGTTTATCTAGGGTTTTTTTTTACTTAAAATCGCAAATATACATGAAACAATATTAATTATTTCCTAACTATCCCTATTTAATAAAAGCATTTCAATTTAAATATGATGTTAAATTACTTTTTATATAATACTATCCCTATTTCCATATGTTCTGTATAAGGGAACTGATCAAACAATGCAAAATGCTTAATAACATGTGTTTGGGTTAGATAATGTAAATTTTCATATAAAGAATGAGGATTACAAGAAACATAAATGATTGTTTGATAATCTTTTAATATATTAATAGTATTTAAATCTAATCCTCCACGAGGTGGATCAACTAGTACTGTATTACATTGGTAATCATCCAAATTAATACCATTTAACCGTTTAAATTTTCTTTCTTTTTTAATTGCACTAGTAAATTCTTCCGCAGATAAACGCACAATAATAAGATTATCAATATTATTAGAAACAATATTATATTGAGCAGAATAAACCGATGCTTTAGCAATTTCGGTAGCCAATACTTTACGAAAGTTTTGGGCTAACGCAATAGAAAAGTTACCATTACCACAATAAAATTCAAGCAGATCTCCTGTTGAATTTTTCGTCACTGATATCGCCCATTCTAACATTTTAATATTTACAATAGCATTAGGCTGAGTAAAACTATTTTCAACTTGCCGATACATCAAATTTTTACCCATTACAGGTAAAACTTCATCAATATAATCTACATCAATTGCAATTTTTTGTTTGTTAGCTCGCCCAACAATATTTGCATCGATTCCTTTTGAAGCCAATTGACTTTTCAATTTATTCGCTTCAACAATCCAGTCATCATTTAATTTCTTGTGATACAAAAGTGTAATTAATAGCTGACCACTTAAAGTGGAAAAATAATCTATCTGAAAAAGTAAATGACGAAGTAATTGATTATGTTTTAAAAGTGGTAAAATTGCTTGCATAGCACGATTAATCAGTTTAGTCCCAATTGGAAAATTGTTAATTCTTACACGCTTTTTCGTGTTTTTATCATACATTATATGATATATATCTTCACCATTATGCCAAATTCTAAACTCAGCGCGCATGCGATAATGATTAATCGGAGATGAAAATATTGTTAAATCAGGCAGATTAAACTCCGATAATAATGCTATTAAATAATTTTTTTTATCTTCTAATTGTTGGTTATACTTATTGCTCAAGAAATATTCAGTCATTTTAATTATATGATTGTTAATATAAAAGGGAAAATAGTCAAATATAAAAATCTAACCAATATCTAATAAAAATTTGTATTAGAATATTTTGTGGATAATCCAAACAACTCAAAGATGGAATAGATAATATATCATTCACTAGCGCTTGGCTTCAATTGATTCTATCACAAACATAGAATGATGATAAGTCCAGACACTATATTAAAGTGTTATTCATACATATATTAATGATTAATGAAAAATATAATTTAGATAATAAATTAATAAAAAATATATTGATTGTTTAAAAGTAATTTAAAAAGTTTTTAATTTCACAAAAATATTTAAATAGGCAATAGGCATTACAGTAGTTCTAATAATAACAATACGACGATATTTAATGAATCAAAGTGATAGTAGTTGCAGGGATAATGATTGTAGTTATAGCCTTTGTGGTTATAATGTGTCAAATAATTTTTGACAATAAGATTACTATGACAAAACAAACTTTTTCTGACTTAGAATTAGATGATATTTTAATTCAAAATCTTCAACTACAAAACATTAAGATACCAACCGTTATTCAAGCACAAACCATTCCTGCTGCTTTAGATGATAAAGATATTTTAGGTTCAGCACCAACAGGTACAGGCAAAACGTTAGCTTTTTTAATTCCGGCTGTTCAACATTTATTAGATTTTCCACGCCGTAAACCTGGTCCTCCCCGTATTTTGATTTTAACTCCAACTCGTGAGCTTGCTATGCAAATTGCTGAACAAGCTAAATTATTGACTAAATCGACACATTTAAGCATAGCAACTATTACTGGCGGCGTAGCTTATATGAATCATGCAGAGGTGTTTAGTAAAAACCAAGATATCGTTATTGCAACAACCGGTAGGTTATTACAATATATAAAAGAAGAAAACTTCGACTGTCGAGCTGTTGAAATACTCATTTTAGATGAAGCTGATCGCATGTTAGATATGGGCTTTTCGCAAGATGTAGAAACAATATCTGCTGAAACTCGCTGGCGTAAACAGACAATGTTATTTTCAGCCACTCTTGAAGGTGAAGGTTTAGAAAATTTTGCTCGACGCATTTTGAACGATCCTATTGAAATTAAAGCTGAGCCATCACGTAAAGAACGAAAAAAAATTTTACAATTTTATTATCGTGCTGATGATCTAACACATAAAGTTGCACTGTTAAGCCATTTGCTAAAACAAGAAGAGGTAAAGAGAACCATTGTTTTTGTACGTAAGCGGGAACGTGTACATGAGCTAGTAACTTTACTTCATCAAGCAGGGATACATAGCTGTTACCTAGAGGGTGAAATGGTTCAGGCTAAACGTAATGAAGCAATAAAAAGAATTAAAAACAATGTAGTTAATGTTTTAATTGCCACAGATGTAGCAGCTCGAGGAATAGATATTGATGATATTAGTCATGTCATTAATTTTGATGCTCCTAGAACTGCTGATGTCTATTTACATCGCATAGGTCGAACAGCACGCGCAGGAAAAAAGGGTACAGCAATAATGCTTGTTGAAGCACATGATAATCCATTATTACAAAAAATTGAACGTTACATTCAAGAGCCAATTAAATTACGCACTATTGAGGGATTGAAACCAAAAACTAAAGCCCCAAAACTAGTCACTAAGAAAAAACTATCACAAAAGGCGAAACTAAAAAATAAAGCAAACAAGCAATCTGATGCGAATAAGAAAAAAGTAAAAGAGCGCTTGCGAGATAAAAAAAATAAAGGGAAACGAAGAATTAATAATTAATTCCGAAGAATAATTGTTTTCTTAATAGTTTAAACTTATACAATTGATTGTTCATAATGAATTGGACTATTGTTTTTAATTGTTATAATAATCTTGCAATTTTGTTAGTATTATTTTATAGATTTTTTAGGAGAAATACCATGACATTAGTCACTCGTAAAGCCCCAGATTTTACTTCAGCAGCTGTTTTAGGTTCTGGTGAAATTGTTAATAATTTTAATTTAGCAACACATATTAAAGGAAAATATGCTGTTGTTTTCTTTTGGCCTATGGACTTTACATTTGTTTGCCCATCAGAAATTATCGCTTTTGATCATCGTTTAGAAGAATTTAAAAAGCGTGGGGTTGAGGTTATTGGTATTTCAATGGATTCTGAATATGTGCATAACGCATGGCGTAACACACCACAAGATAAAGGTGGAATTGGTGAAGTAAAATTCCCAATTGTAGCAGATGTTAAACATTCAATTATGCAAGCATATGGAATTGAACACCCAGAAGCTGGTGTTGCATTACGCGCATCCTTCTTTATTGATAAGTCAGGTATTGTTCGTCACGAAACCATCAATGATTTACCAATTGGTCGTAACATTGATGAAATGATTCGTATCGTCGATGCATACCAATTTCATGAAGAACACGGTGAAGTTTGCCCAGCACAATGGAATAAAGGTAAACAAGGAATGCAAGGCAATCCTAACGGCGTGGCGAACTTCCTTAAGCAACATGCGAATGATTTATAAATAAACAAATAATTAAATTAATTTAAAGTTTAAAAATCATTTTACCACATAGCCTATTAATGACCGGATATTTTCCGGTTTTTTTATAAATTAACTGCAATATTTTACTAATTAAGTTAACAAAACTTTAAATTTAATTTTAGGGTTTTTTATTTCAATTATATAGTTAAACCTACAGTAGAATTAGTTTCTTAAATGCAATAATAAATTACATTGTCATATGCAAGCCAACAACACCAACAATAATAATGCCAAGCCCAAATAAACGTGAAGGATTTTTAGGTTCATTAAATAATAGCATATTGGCCAGTACGGCTCCCGACGTTCCAAGACCAACCCATACCGGATAGGCAATGCTCAACTCAAGATAATGAAGTGATAAGTAAAATAATATAAAAGAAACAAAAAAACCTCCCCAATATAAAACTAGTTTATAAAAATTTTTTTTCTGTGCATATAGTTTCAGCCCAACAGCACCAGTTACTTCAAAAATAGATGCTGTCAATATTAATAACCACCCCATTTTTACCTCTATTATCGTTCATCAGCTATCTGTGCGTTTAAGTTGCACTAAACCAATAATGATTAAAGCAATAAAGAAAATCTGCATCAATTTTATTTCTTTTCCAAAAAGTAACATATCGATGACCACTGAACCAACAGCCCCAACACCAGAAAATATGGCATAAACGGTACCAGTTGGAATTGTTTTACAAGCATTCGTAAGAAGTGTGAAATCAATAATGATTAGGATCACAATAATAATCCAATGCCAAAGTTCCGTTGCAGTGCTAAACCCCAAAATCCAACACAACTCAAAAAAGCAAGTTAGGATCACAAATGCCCATTCTTTATTTATGCTAAAAATCTTATTTATATTAAACATTGCTACCCCACTATATTTATTTTTTTACATTTATTATTTGATTATGCTCTTTTAGCGATATTAACCTATATAAAAGGAAGATGGTTCGCAAACAAATTATTTGCCACCGTAAGATCTAAATGTTTATGTGTAGAAAAGACAGCTCTTTTTATATTAAGACACCAATACTATCTAAAATATCTTTACACTGTATTATTTTTATTTATCCACTACTTGAACAATTCTATAATGGAGAAGTATAAATGACAAGATTAAAATCTTTATTAATCAATATATCACGTATTAACTTAACCGCTTTGCCATATATTGATTAGGCTAGTTCCTGCCATTTGACTTTCATATTTGTTAGTATGTGATTTCATTGTATTTGCTAATAGAATAATAGCTAATTGAAATTTTAGCTAAATTTATAAAATCAATTATGTTAAATAAGTTAATTAATTTAGCCATATTTCACTCATTATCTGCAAAATATGACTAAAATTACTATTTTAGTTGTAATTTCCGATATTCAACAATATCTTCAATAGTCACTACTGGCATATGATATCTTTTAGCAAATTGAACGACCTCTGGTGCCCTTGCCATTGTTCCATCATCATTAGTTAACTCACACAATACGGCAGCAGGTTTTAAGTCGGCTAATGTGACCAAATCAATCGATGCCTCAGTATGACCACGCCGAACCAATACCCCCCCTTCTTTAGCGACTAATGGAAACACATGTCCAGGGTGATTTAAATCACTTGGCTTAGCATTATCAGCTATAGCCGCTTTAATTGTTGTTACACGGTCTGTGGCCGATACCCCGGTCGTTACTCCTTCAGCAGCTTCAATGGAAATGGTAAATGCTGTATTATTTTTACTCGTATTATTAGCAACCATCATAGGCAAATCTAATTGTTTGCAATGTTTTGGTAGCAAACATAAGCAAACAATGCCACTACCATAACGAATAGTGATAGCCATTTGTTCGGGGGTAATTGACTCAGCAGCCCAAATAATGTCACCTTCGTTTTCGCGATCTTCGTCGTCTAACACGAGCACACCTTGACCTGCTTTAATAGAGGCAATCGCTTTTTTGACACGCTCAATCGGCGTTCCAAATTCATTTAAATTAAACTGATTCATGGTAAATACCTATATTTTTTTAACTTGCCCATTTCATTATTTACTTAATTAACCGTTTAGCAGTGATACTATTTAGCTATTAAATTAATTAAGTACAAATAAATAAAATACCAGAATCAGGGCAGTGCTTGACCAGCATGGCTTTGCCTTTCAGCAAATATTGGAAAGATAAGCAACTCTCTTTTATCCAGACTTTAACTGTCGGCTTTGGAATTTCACAAAATCTGCTTGACCTTAACCTATCAAAACTAACCGAACAATAAATAAATCATCATTGTTAACAAGACAAATTAAGCGCTCGTGGGCTATACCACCGGTGGGGATTTACACCCCGCCCTGAGAATTTTGCCAAAAAATTGGCAAATCACACTATAATACAAAATGATAAAAAAAACACGGGGATTTTTAAACGAAATATTGCCGCAAAGTGCGGCAAAAATAGAAAGCGCAACTTGTTAATGCATACCAGTTTCATTTATTTTACGTCGTTCCGTTTTACGCATCCATAACCATGAAATAAACCCAATAATTCCAACGATCAATAAAATAATTGTTGCAAGCGCATTAACTTGCGGATCGACCCCTAATTTTACTTTAGAGAAGATTAATTTCGGTAATGTCATTGCTCCAGGCCCCGTTACAAAATTAGCAATCACTACATCATCAAGTGATAAAGTAAAAGCTAATAACCAACCAGAAACTAATGCGGGCGCAATCATAGGCAATGTAATAATAAAAAACACTTTTAATGGATTAGCACCTAAATCTAAAGCAGCTTCCTCAATTGATTTGTCAAGTTCGCGGAGCCTTGCACTAATAACTACGGTCACATAAGCCATACAGAATGTAGTATGTGCCATCCAAATAGTAATTGCACCACGATCTTTTGGCCACCCAAGAATCTGCCCCATACCGACAAATAAAAGCAATAATGCCAAGCCCGTAATAATATCAGGCATAACCAGTGGGGCTGTTGTCATAAATGAAAACAGATTTGCGCCTTTAAATTGTTTGAAGCGAACAATAGCATAAGAGGCAAGAGTACCTAATACTGTTGCAAAAGTCGCAGCACACACGGCAATTGCTAAACTCAAACCTACAGCTTTAAATAATTCTTCATTATGCATTAGCACAAAGTACCATTTAGTTGAAAATTCAGCCCATACTGTAACTAAGCGAGAACTATTAAATGAATAAACAATTAGAATAATCATTGGGATATATAAAAACGAAAATGCCACCAATAAAATAAGCCCTTTAAGGCATCGGAAAATGAGTGCTAATGTCACAACCACTGTCACAATCAGGCTAAACATTAAACTGTTGACATATAAGCTTGTATTGGTAAGTAAATCTAACCCAGCCGAACTAATCAGTACCGATAGTAATAACGAGCCTAATAAAAATGAGATAAATACAATCACAGAAGATCGCAAAATAACAGGTAAATCATTCATCTATTTACCCTCCATTTGCCGGTTTTGAAATTTATTGAAATAGTAAATTGGCACTATCAAAATCAACAACATAACTGTCGCAACTGCAGCTGCTGCAGGCCAATCAGTATCTCGAGAGAATATAGTCCAAATTTGCGTACCAATCATAATACTTCGAGAAGGCCCTAACAATTCAGGTATCACATATTCACCAACAGCTGGAATAAACACTAGCATACCGCCAGCAATAATGCCATTTTTGGTGAGTGGTACAATAATCTTAAAAAAGGTTTTAATTGGCTTACAACCTAAGTCTAATGCGGCTTCAATTAATGTCGAATCGACTTTACTTAATGAAGTATAAATCGGTAATACCACAAACGGTAAATAAGAATACACAATACCAATATAAACAGCCAAATAGGTTTTTATAATCACAAGTGGCTGATCAATAACCCCTAACCACATTAAAAAGTGATTTAACAAACCTTCTTGATTTAAAATACCGATCCACGCATAAACTTTAATTAAAAATGATGTCCAAGATGGTAAAATAATTAATAATAACAGAATATTACGTGTCGATTGTTTACATTTTGAAATTGCCCATGCTAATGGATAACCAATTAAAATACATAATATGGTTGAAATAGCCGCAATTTTTAATGATTCTAAATAAGAATCAAAATAAATATTGTCATTAACTAAGTTAATATAATAACCAAAGTTCAAAGCAATATTTAGTAACCCATCATCATAACTAAATAAATCAGTATAAGGAGGAATGGCAAAGATTTTTTCAGAAAAACTAATTCTAAAGACAATTAAAAATGGTAATAAAAATAACAATAACATCCATAAATAAGGAATGGCAATAACAATTAAACGCCCATAAAGTGTCATCAGGTCAGTATCTGAACGTTGTTGCTGCATTTTTTTATAGGCAAAATAAATTGCCACAAGCCCAGCAGGAACAAACAATATACTACCAGCAATAATCAGCCGATAAGCAAACTTAGAAGGTTTATAATTTGCTAAATATAACCCCAAGCATGACAATAAAAAGCTCAATGTCATTGCGGTAAATAGCGCATCTAAAAATAAATTGTCAAAGGCACCTGTTGTTACAAAACGCCAATAAACATTGAGCAACACAAATGCATTTAACAACAATCCTAATACAATGGATCGCATTATGATATCCTTTTTTGTTTATTCAGTAAGCACAACACAACTATCAACTTCCCAACTTAAGTTAACTATGTCACCCCAAGTTGGCATGCCTTTACGATAACGATGTTCATTTTGTAGCTGAGCGATGATAATTTGCCCGCTTGGTAATTTAACATGATAAATAGATAGATCCCCAAGATAAGCAATTTCGACCACTTCACCAGTTGCCAGATTGTAGCCGTCTTCTGGAATTTCGTCGCATAATTTAATTTTTTCAGGGCGTAGTGCAACTTGTATTGGCACACCTTCAACCGCTGGCGAATCATAATCGACTTTTAATGGACGCTTAATCATAGGGCAGCTAATGATCAAACCATCTTCTTGCGTTTCTTGCAAAATACCATCAAAAACATTTACCGAACCAATAAACTCAGCACTATAACGGCAATTTGGGTGTTCATAAATCTCTTCAGGCTCACCGATTTGTACAAATTGGCCTTTATTCATAATGGCAATACGCCCTGCCATGGTCATGGCCTCTTCTTGATCATGAGTTACCATCACACACGTTGCGCCCACTTGCTCTAAAATGCTAACCACTTCAAGTTGCATTCGATCTCGAAGCTGTTTATCAAGTGCCCCCATAGGTTCATCAAGTAATAACAATTTTGGACGTTTAGCCAAACTACGAGCTAGTGCCACACGTTGTCTTTGCCCACCAGATAATTGATGCGGTTTACGTTTACCAAATTGCTCCATATGCACAAGGGCTAACATTTCATCAACACGTTGTTTTATTTCATCCTCATCTAATTCATCTTGTTCTAAACCAAAGGCAATATTCTGCTCAACCGTCATGTGAGGAAATAAAGCGTACGATTGAAACATCATATTAATTGGACGATCATAAGGCGGAACTTGTGATAAATCCTTACCATCAAGAATAATTTGCCCTGATGTAGGCTGTTCAAAGCCAGCAAGCATTCGTAACAATGTAGATTTACCACTACCTGACGCACCTAATAAAGCAAAAATTTCACCAGCGTAGATAGTCAAGTTGACATCATCAACAGCATAATAATCATCATTAAAAACTTTAGTTAAATTTTTGATCTCCAACAGTGGAGTTACCATCTTTTTTTTAGGCTGCACCTGATTTGTTGTTTTATTGTTCACTCTATTTCCCTCATAACAACAAGCCAAAAAAACGAGACGGAAAGGCTAAATAACCTATCCGTCTAGAATTATTATCTAAATTCGATATACAAAATATCGACTATTTACCAGTTTTAAGTTTAGTCCATGTACGAGTAATTACGCGTTCAAGTTTAGGATCTTTAACCTGCAAAGTGAATAGTTTTTCCATCACTTCTGGTTTTGGATAAACAGCAGGATCGTTTTTCACCTCTAGTTTTACAAATTTGTCATTTGCTTCTTTATTGGCGCTAGCAAAATTCACATCGTTGGTGACTTGTGCGGCAATTTCAGGTTTCATGACAAAATTTAAAAACTCATGCGCTTCATCAGGATTTTCTGAATCTTTTGGAATAGCAAAGGTATCAAAGAAGACTAATGCGCCCTCTTTTGGAATTTGATAACCAATATGCACACCATTTTTTGCTTCGTTAGCTCTATCTCGTGACTGTAAAATATCGCCAGACCAACCTAAAATGACACAAATATCACCATTTGCTAAATCAGTAATATATTGTGAAGAATGGAAATAACGAATATTTGGTCTCACTTTTTCTAACAACTCATAAGCAGCACCAGTATAATCTTTAACATCAGTACTGTTTGGATTTTTACCTAAATATCGAAGTGCACTTGCAAAGATTTCAGTTGGCGCATCTAAAAATGCCACACCACAATCTTTTAATTTTTCCATATTTTCTGGTTTAAAGACTAAATCCCAACTATCAACTGGTGCGTCTTCGCCTAAACGTTCTTTAACTTTATCAATGTTATAACCGATACCTGTTGTCATCCATACATAAGGGATAGCATACTTATTATCAGGATCATGCGTTGCCATTAACTTCATTAAATTTGGATCAAGATTTTTCCAATTTGGTAACTTGCTTTTATCTAACGGTAAATAAACATCTGATTTAATTTGTTTGGCTAAAAAACTATCAGAAGGTGAAACCACATCAAACCCAGAATGGCCCGCCATCAATTTACCTTCAAGGATTTCGTTTGAATCATACACATCATAAACAAGTTTGATGCCTGTTGATTTTTCGAAATCAGAAATAGTATTAGAACCGATTTGACCTGCCCAATTGTAAAAATGTACAACACGATCTTTAGCTATAGCTGATTGAGATAATGCTAATGAAACACCAGCAAGAATTGAAAGAATTGTTTTACGTTGAGTAAACATGCTCACCACTTCTCCTATTGTTATAGGGATATTACATGTCAAACACAAGCCCATTGAAAAGACACAATGAACCCCCCCAAATTTTACCAATATCAATATAGTTTATGAAAAAATATAGTATGGTGAAACCTAGGTAAGCAAGCAATTACTAGTTATTAATTAAATCAAAAATAATTAGAATTAACCTTGCATTACGTGGGATAAAATACCTTCTTTTTCAAAGATGTCTACATAAAATATAAAAAATCTTAAAATTTAGAGTTGATTGACTATATTTTAGTCTCTCAACTCTTATTTAGTAGTCTATTAACAATAAATTTTCATATTTTATTCGGCATTAGCTTGCAAAATTTTTGCATTTGGATGCCAAATACGATATTTAACTTGCAAATCATTTGGCACATAAAGCACAATAGGTAGACGGCTATTGTAATCTAACCAACTAAGATTAGCAGTAACAAATTGATTTTTATTCGTTGATACTGGGCAAGCCATTAAGGTCGAAATTTCACCATAGACTTTATCAACAACATAATAATTATACCCCCAACCTTTTAACTCCTCCTGCTTTAAGGTTGTTGCTAAATGCGAAAAATTACAATCAACATTCATTTCTTTACCGACTAAAACTTCAACTTTAGCACTATTTTCATCTGTTAACTTTGGCAGATGAATAGCATAACGCGTATAACCTGTTGAAGCTTCTGGATAAGGTGCAACATCATTAATACTTTGCACTGTTTGTGGTAATTTAGAAGTGTTTGAGCAGGCTGATAAAGCTATCCCCATAAACATAATTAACGCTAATTTTTTCATTTTATTACTCCCAATAATATTATATTTCATTAATATAGTCCCATATGATTTTATAACTACAATGCGTATAATAGCACTGTATAGATTAAATATTATGGAAAAAAAATGTCAACCGAAAAAAAAACATACGATTTATTGAAATTAATCTTAAATCTCTTATTAATAGGATTATTTATTATAATCACTTACCGCATTGTTGAAGCCTTTTTATTTGGTTTTTTCTGGGCTGTAATGGTCGTAATTACTACTTGGCCATTAATGATAAAGATTCAACAAAAACTTTTCAATAAACGATGGTTGTCGCTATTAGTAATGGCATTAATTTTAGCCATTGTTTGTGTAATACCTTTTCTTTTGATTATTAGCAGCGTTGCTAAAAATGGGCACTATCTTATCGAATGGGTAAGGACACTTTCCCACCAAGAGCTGCCGACTTTTGATTGGTTGGAAAATGTACCGACATTTGGAAGTGAGTTACATCAAAAATGGTTAGATCTCATTAAGACTGATGGTTCAGATCTCATTACCAAAGCACAACCTTATATTGGAACAATGATAAAATGGCTCATTGAACAAGCCACAAATATTGGTATTTTTATCTTTCATGCAGGAGTAATGATTATATTTAGTCTTTTGCTTTTTTTAAAAGGCGAGAATATAGCAAAGTATGTTTATTTATTTGCTAACCGCCTATCTAAGCAATATGGCGAAATCACTATTACTTTAGCGGGACAATCAATTAGGGCAGTAGCATTAGGCGTCGTAGTGACTGCTATAACTTTGGCTTTAATTGGTGGATTAAGTTTCGTTCTAACAAAAATACCGATAGCTGGAATACTAACTTTAATATTATTTATTTGTTGTGTAGCCCAAATTGGCCCTGTAGTAGTTATGCTTGGCTGTATCATCTGGCAATTTTGGAATGGACATACAATCTCAGGCATAATACTAATTATAGTTGCCATTATCTTAACTACATTAGATAGTGTAATGCGTGCTTATTTAATTAAAAAAGGAGCTGATCTGCCATTTTTATTAATCTTATTTGGGGTGATTGGCGGTCTGCTTGGCTTTGGTATTATGGGGTTATTTATAGGACCTGTTGTATTGGCATTAACTTATAAAATAATTCAAACATGGGTTGATGAGCAATCTTAAAAAAATTATCATCAACTAAAGTTTTTAACAATTACTATAAAATTTAATTCGTTGACAACAATAGATATATCTCTACATTGATATTAAAAGGAGAATTATTTTTCTGGTGTAATTTATGTTATTCTACAAATTAAACCAGTCATAATGATATAAGAATTATGCAAATACCATTTATAAAGTATAATCACCAAAAACAGCTTGATGAGCTACCAAAAATTTCACAGGATGCCGATAAATATCGCATTTTATTTGATCCTAAAGCTTATCATCTTGCATTGCTTGATGCGATCAATAATGCGCAATACCGTATTTATATCGTTGCATTATATTTAGAACAAGACGAAGCAGGAAGTGAAATACTTGCCGCACTCTATCAAATTAAAAAACAACGTCCGAATTTAGATATTAAAGTGTTCGTTGATTGGCACAGAGCACAACGAGGACGAATTGGCGAAGAAAAAACTAAGACCAATGCTAGATATTATTATCAATTAAAAAAAGAAAACCCAAATATTGACATTCCAATTTTTGGCGTGCCAGTAAATCGCCGTGAGGTTCTTGGTGTGCTTCATCTTAAAGGGTTTATTATTGATGACACAGTGATCTATAGTGGTGCAAGCATCAACAATGTATACTTACATAAATTTAATAAATATCGATACGATCGCTATCATTTAATTACCAATAAAGTACTTGCCAATAGTATGGTAGAATATATTAATAGCAATTTTTTACCGTTTGAAGCAATCCAACGATTGGATGTGGAAAAACACAAATCACGGAAACAGATTAAGCCTGAAATTAGAGCTTTACGCCAGCATCTTACGAATATTAGTTATCAATACACTAATGAGGTAAATAATCAAACACTTTCAGTCTCACCTATTTCGGGGCTTGGACGAAATAACTCACTCAATAAAATTATTCGCCATTTGATTAATTCTACGCAACAAAAAGTGATTTTTTGTACTCCTTATTTCAATTTACCTAACATTTTGGTGCGTGATATTATTCGACTACTCCGAAAAGGACGTCAAGTTGAAATCATTGTAGGGGATAAAGTAGCAAATGACTTTTACATTCCCGAAGAAAAACCTTTTAATATTTCTGGTGGATTACCTTATTTGTACGAAATCAATTTAAGAAATTTTATTGAGCGTTTACAGACATTTATTGATAAAGAACAACTTATTATACGATTATGGAAAGATGCAGATCAAACTTATCATCTTAAAGGCATTTGGGTAGATAATCAATGGGTTTTAATTACCGGTAATAACCTTAATCCTCGTGCATGGCGTTTAGATCTGGAAAATGGAATTTTAGTCCACGATCCTAAACAGGAATTAAAGGATCAGTTCATTAAAGAGCTCAATACTATTCGGGAAAAGACAATTTTAGTTAACCATTTTCAACAAATTCAAGCCAGTCAATTTTATCCTAATCATGTACATAAATTAATAAAACGGTTAAGCCGAGTTAAAATAGACAGAATTATCAAACGGTTACTATAAAATCAATCTAAATATAAATTTGATTACCAACAAATATAATATTTTACAATTCCCTATTAAGAATAAACTTTCATTATTTTTATAATGGAAGTTTATTAAAAAAATTAATTAATAAAAATGATTTACTAATACCAACCACTCTTGGTTTTCGTAAGTTATAAAAACTTATGAATAACGACAAACTAAACAATAAGTAATTTAATTTACACTATAGCTGCAATAATACTTTCTTTTTAGAAAGAAATATTATTTAGGAACTGTACTCAAAAGATTATTCAAAGGTAAGACATCAGATAAATACAATAAATTTTGACCCCAGCAGGAATCGAACCTGCAACTAGCCCTTAGGAGGGGCTTGTTATATCCATTTAACTATGAGGTCATAAGATTGCTTATTTTAATAAATTTAAAATAACAATGCCAATTAAATAACGAAAAATTTTGCATTTTGAGTAAACATGATACAATTACTTAAACTTAGACCTCATTATTTTTAATTGAAGATACTATGAAAAAAAGAATAATTGGTATTATGTTTTCTATAATGGCTCTCACTAGCTGTGCTTCTTATGAACCAGAAACGAACACATATAGTGATCCTCTATCTGGGTTCAATAAAGTCATGTTTAATGTCAACTATTATGCACTTGATCCGTATATTTTACGTCCAGCAGCCGTTGTTTGGAAAGATTATGTTCCAACACCATTGCGTAAAGGTGTAGTTAATTTTTCTTCTAACCTTTCTGAACCCGCTTCAATGGTCAATAGTTTATTACAGGGTGAAACTCAACAAGCTGGTAAACATTTTGCACGATTCTTTCTAAATACAGTCTTTGGACTTGCCGGATTGTTTGATGTCGCAAGCATTGCAGATCCTCAGTTACAAAAAGGTAATAGGCATTCTTTCGGTGACGTACTAGGGCATTACAAAGTTCCTTATGGACCATACGCTGTTTTACCATTTTATGGTTCAGCAACGTTAAGAGATGAAGGAGGTAGTATGATCGATACTCTTTACCCTCCGTTAGTTTGGCTTGATTGGCAATGGGCATTAGTACGAGGTGTCTTTGATGGAATAGAGGCACGAGCTGTTGCCATTGAATTTGAAGATCTGATTAAAAATAGTGATGATCCATATAATTTTATGCGTAATGCCTACTTCCAACGTCATGATTTTATTGTATCTGGTGGCAAAGTGGATGAAGGAAAACAGCAACAACGCCAAGAGTCCATTAATAGTTTTATCAACGATATTGATTCAGAATGACCTGTGATAGTAATAATCGTAAAAAAAACCGACTAATAATTGACGGTTTTTTTATTTGCCTTTCATTTCAGGTAAATAATGCCAAAATCGCTTCGGCATTTGTCGGCGTTGTAATTTAGGATTTTCTCTTTCTTTAATTGTTAATGCATTACAATAGCGAAGCCACATATTTTGAAAAAGTGTTTCATTAGGCGATAAATATTTTTGCCTAACTTGACCATTAACAATAAGATCATCTGGATCAGCAAGGGATATTTTTTCAATGCTTTCTAAATTATAAAAATATCCATACTGTCTTTTTTCATCATAAATTGCCCATTGCTGATCAGCAAAACGATCTTTAAAAAAATTCACTACTAAAGGTAATGCATTATAAACAGGAGCGACAACAGAAAAATAAATTTTGTCAGGTTGATTATTACCAGAATATTTAATGGGATTTTCAATAGTTGTAAAACGAACAAATTGCATCAAATAGTGCCTTTCCCTACTCACTTTTTTTGCTATATCTCGCACAAAAAGTACATCAGGATCGGCAAAATCTGTTTCAATTGAGTGCTTAGCCTTAAAAACTTTACAAATATAACGGAAAATAATTAAATCACTTTCGGGCAATTCCGATAACCAAACATAAATTAGCTGATTAAGGGAAGTAGTGCTTATTTTTTTTTCCAACGCTGTTTGCACACGCTCAAATTTACTATTGCGAAATTCGACAAAATGAGACTCAGTAACTAAAAGTGGCTCAACTTGCCCTTCTGTTAATAAACATTCTGGCATTTTTTTTAATTTAAAAGCATCAAAAACAGCACAAAGCAGTCCTTCAAAACTTTTATCATAATAAAATGCTAACATATCACCATCCCATCACTAACTGAGTAGGTACATTAGTTGATTTATCTTCAAGCAAAGAGGGTTCCTGTAAAGATAGCCGAATATATTCAGCCGATGAATCTAATAATTTAAATTTTTTCATTTCGTGGCAAATAATAAAAAATTGTGCACGTTTAAGTACTACACCAATACATTTCAAAGCATCAAGAGTTAATTTACGATGTCTTCTTGCCATAACAATTAATTTAGCTGATTTAACGCCAATTCCTGGTACACGCAGGATCTTTTGATAACTATCGCGATTAATATCGACAGGAAAAAACTGCAGATTACGTATAGCCCAAGAAAGTTTAGGATCAACGGCTAAATCAAGGTTAGGATATTTATCATTAACAATTTCATCGACATCAAAAGCGTAAAAACGCAATAACCAATCTGCTTGATATAATCGGTTTTCACGTACTCTTGGAACTTCTTTCACAACAGGCAATCTTTTATCATAACTATTTACAGGAATAAATCCCGAATAATAAACCCGCTTCATGCTAGGCCGTTTGTAAAGTTTAGCAGTTAATTGCAAAATCTGTTTATCCGATTCATCAGTTGCACCGATAATAACTTGAGTACTTTGCCCTGCAGGCACAAATTTAGGGGTTGATCGAATTTTTTTGCGATCTTCGATATTTTCTAACAAATTTTGATGAATTTGACGCATAGGTTGGTATATGCTTTGGTGATCTTTATCTGGTGCTAATAATTTGAGATTTTGCTCAGTTGGAATTTCTAAATTAACACTCATCCTATCAACTAATAAACCAGCTTGATTAATTAACTCGTTACTTGCGCCTGGAATCGCTTTCATATGTATATAACCATTAAAGCCATGCTCATTACGCAAAATCTTTACCACTCGAATCATTCTTTCCATGGTATGATCTGGACTTCTCACAATTCCGGAACTAATAAATAAGCCTTCAATATAATTGCGGCGATAAAATTCGATAGTTAAGTCAGCCAGTTCTTTAGTCGTAAATCCAGCTCTAGGAATATCGTTACTTTGTCGATTAATGCAATAAGCACAATCAAACATACAATAATTAGTCAGCATAACTTTTAATAATGAAACGCATCTTCCATCAGCAGTAAAAGTATGGCAGATACCACAATGACGTGCATTACCTATACCTTTATTTCGATTGCTTCGGGAAGATCCACTTGAAGCGCAAGAAATGTCATATTTTGCCGATTCGGCTAATATTTCTAGTTTAGCTATTATTTTTTCATTCATTTTGAATCTACCAATACTGTGTATTTATACAGTATACTATAATATTATTCTTTTCTGCAAGTAAATAATAGAAGTGAAGTCAGTTAAAAGCATGACTAGCTAAAAACTATAAAATATTAATAACGCTCTTTAATTAAACGATCAATATATTATTCAATTGGTAAAATAAAAAGATTATTAAGGTATTGTTCAGCTTACAAGTGTACGCTATAATTACCAAGGTCTTTATAAAGCATTTAATTTAGGAGCTGAACATTAAATGAAACGCGTTGTTATTACAGGGTTAGGTATTCTTTCAAGCATTGGGAATAATACTAAAGAAGTTTTAGAATCATTAAAAGTAGGTCGCAGTGGAATTACTTTTTCACAAGAAATGAAAGATAGCGGAATGCGTAGCCATGTATGCGGAAATGTCAAATTAGATACTACAGGTTTAATTGATCGCAAAGTAGTTCGCTTTATGAATGATGCTTCTATCTATGGCTATCTGGCATTACAACAAGCGATCGAAGATGCTAAATTAACCCCAGAACAAATCTCTAATCCACGTACAGGTTTAATTGCTGGTTATGGCGGTTCAACCAAAACTCAATACAATGTCGTTGCTGGAATGAAAGAAAAAGGATTACGTGGAGTTGGTCCTTATGCTGTAACAAAATCAATGTCATCGGCAATTTCGGCTTGTTTAGCGACTCCATTTAAAATCAAAGGTATTAGCTACTCAATGACATCAGCTTGTGCAACTTCGGTACATTGTATCGGTCACGCAGCAGAGCTAATTCAACTTGGCAAGCAAGATATTGTATTTGCAGGTGGTGGGGAAGAATTATGCTGGGAAATGTCTTGCGAATTTGACGCCATGGGTGCTTTATCAACAAAATATAACGACACTCCAGAAAAAGCGTCACGTGCTTATGATGCAAATCGTGATGGTTTTGTTATCGCTGGTGGTGCTGGTATGGTTGTTGTTGAAGAACTAGAACATGCTCTTGCACGAGGTGCTCATATTTATGGTGAACTAGTTGGTTATGGAGCAACATCAGACGGTCATGACATGGTTGCTCCATCGGGCGAAGGTGCAATGCGCTGTATGCAACTTGCCATTCAAGATTTAGATGTACCTGTTGATTATATAAACACCCACGGCACATCAACTCCAGTTGGTGATGTAAAAGAATTATGGGCAATCAAACAAGTATTTGGTGATAACATTCCTGCTATTTCATCAACAAAATCAATGACTGGCCACTCATTAAGTGCAACTGGTGCGCAAGAACTTATCTATTCATTATTAATGTTAGAACATGGCTTTATTGCACCAAGTATCAATATTGATGAGCTTGATGAAGTTGCAATTGGAATGAACATTATTACTGAACCTACTGAACGAGAACTAACAACAGTCATGTCAAATAGCTTTGGCTTTGGTGGTACAAATGCATCCATTGTCATGAAAAAATACAAAGCTTAATAAGCTATTGCGATTTTATCAACAAATAAAAAACCGTTCTTATTGAACGGTTTTTTATTATAGGTCATTAAAATAAATTTACACAAATGATTGAGTTTTTAAAATAGAAAAAATTAGATTTCGTTTCGTGAAATCAAAATTTGATGACTACTCAATAAGATATGGTTCAATTGATACAAAAATGTAGCAATATCATTATTTAGCACTATAGCAGCTTTTAATATTAGACATATTATTACTTATTTTAATCACAATGAAATGATTCTAATTGGTTTAACTGCATTAGGAAATGCTAACACACATTATTACTCAAATATCAATGATATAATATTTAAAATTTAAGAAAAGTTGGGCAAAAAGTAAAAGTTGAATTTATCCTTAATAATAAAAAATTGACATTTAAAGTGCCCAATTTTGTTGCTATGGTAAAACTCAAATTTAACCAATATTATTACTACCTATACAAACAAAAATTAATCTAAAAAAATATCACAGTTTAATTATGTTATACGATAAATAATCCCTAATATGATTCAATATTAAAGCAAAATAATTTTAGCTTACCTTGGGCTTTGTCGATCAAAAAAACTCCATATAAGCACTGATTGTTCTAACTTGCATATTTTTGTTTTCTAGTTTAATTTAGAAGTACTAATTAATGAATAATTAAAGAGTGGACATGACGACATCATTTATAGATCAGCAACAGCGCATAAGTTTTATAAAACAATTTTTTGCTAAGCAATTAGCAGAAAATTTATCACTTATTGAAGTACAAGCTCCTATATTAAGTCTAGTTGGTGATGGCATCCAAGACAATTTAGCCGGAACGGAAAAAGCAGTAAAAGTCAAAGTCAAAGCTATTCCTAATGCTCAATTCGAAGTTATTCATTCTCTTGCCAAATGGAAACGTAAAGTTTTAAGTGATCACCATTTTCAAGTTGGCCAAGGTTTATACACAGATATGAAAGCGTTAAGACCTGATGAAGATCAACTTACACCAATACATTCTGTCTATGTTGATCAATGGGATTGGGAAAAAGTAATACGGCCTGAAGATCGTACATTGGCCTATTTAAAACAAACTGTTGAAAAAATTTATTCAGCTATCAAAACCACTGAAAAAACAGTATCTGAAAGGTATCATTCATCACAATTTTTACCTGAATCCATTACATTTATGGAGAGTGAGCAACTGTTAAAACGTTATCCTAACCTTTCGCCGAAAGAACGAGAGAATGCAATCACCAAAGAATTAGGAGCCGTTTTTTTAATTGGAATTGGTGGTAAATTATCTAATAATGAAAGGCACGATGTCAGGGCTCCTGATTATGATGATTGGAGTTCCGATAACGAAATGGGTTCTAAAGGCTTAAACGGTGATATTTTGGTTTGGAATCCTGCATTAAATAGTGCATTTGAAATTTCATCAATGGGCATTCGTGTTAATCCAGAAGCCTTAAAACGTCAATTAAAAATTACTAATGACGAATCACTATTAAAATATACTTGGCACAAAGCTTTAATCAATGGTGATCTACTGCAAACGATTGGGGGAGGAATTGGGCAATCTCGTTTGGTTATGTTACTTTTGCAGCAAAAACATATAGGTCAAGTGCAAGCAAGTGTTTGGAACAAATCAACACATCAAAATTATACTAACTTATTATAAATATGTATATTTACTTCTCCTACCTTAAGCTAAGGCGGGAGAATGCTGCATTTTAACTATTTGAATTTTTTCATCTCTACTTAAAACCATATTGAACTAATTTTATGCGCCATTTAAGCAAATCTATATTACACAATACTGAGTTGTTTCAAATATCATTACAGATGATAATTCCCACTGTATTTAACTTCATAAATTATTCACTTTACTATTTGATAAGTATTTAACAAACCTGTTGATAACTCAATATTACTTTCACTATCAATAAGTTAATAATGAGGTCAAATAATGAGCTTCCATCAAAGCAATCTTATTCTTTAGAAAAAATCAAGTATTAAATTGATAAAAAATAACTAAAGTAAATAATTAAAAATATTTAAAACAAAATCAAAAGCGAATAAAGTAGGAAAAAGATTACCATTTTAATTTTAAACAATTCGACAACTATAAAGCCGTAATAAAAGCCATTAAACCAAAAATAACCCCTGGGAAATTAGCTATTGCAATTGGCCAATCCTTTTTTTCTCGTAAAAGACCATAACTCACTCACAATGCACAATTAATAGCGGCCGCCAGCGGCTGAGTCGGATTTGATTTAATGCCATGTAAATTATCTATTATTTGCGGAATATAAGAAAAATACAAGCCTAAAGAAGCAATAGTTGCAATAATACCCAAATAATGAAAAGCCCTTGCGGAAAGATGCAAAATTACCTCCTGATTAAAAAACCGAATCGATGGATTGAACTACAAGCACGAGTAACATTTATTATCAGTAATCTGAGCGATAAAAAAATAAATATTTATAACCTACCTTACTTATAATACGTCAAGAAAATGATTTGATAAACAGTCTCATCAATGACGTATTTTAAATCATCACTTCATATATTAAGCAACTCAATCAATATAAAGCGATTCATTGATAAAAGTATAAGTTTTACTAAATTGATACAACAACCAATTTATAAAGTAATCATCTTAATTGAAGTTGTTTGGTTTCTTTACCAAATGCAACTATCGAAATTATTGCAATTAAAACAGATAAACTGAAAAATGTGAAAATCGTACTAATTGAATATTTATTATTCATCAATACTCCCACCATTAATGGACCTAATATTCCTCCGACTCGTCCTACTGCTGCTGCCATACCAGAGCCCGTTGCACGAATGTTTGTTGTATATTGCTCTGGCGTGTAAGCATACATTGCTCCCCAAGCACCAAGATTAAAAAAGGACAATAATGCACCATATAATAATAATTGATTAGCTGATTCAGCCATACCAAACAGGTAAGCACTAACTAATGTTCCAAATAAATACATCACCAACACCCATTTACGCCCTACTCGCTCAATTAACCAAGCAACACTAAAATAACCAGGTAATTGAGCAATGGTCATAAATAGAATATATTCAAAACTCTTTACCATATCAAAACCTTTTATCATCATGACACTTGGTAACCATAAAAACATACCATAATAAGAAAAGACCACGCAAAACCAAACAATCCATAACATTAATGTTTGCCAACGAAATTCTTTCGATAACAGTGTCTTAATTTTTTTGATTACCGACTCTTTTTTTGAATCAGAATTTAACTGTCTATAAGATGGCGAATCAGGCAGGTTAGATCGTAAATACAACGCATAAAAAGCAGGAATCGCACATAAAATCATGGCACCACGCCAACCAACAACAGAAATGGGAATAATAAAGTATGCAATCAATGCTGCAAAAATCCAACCTATTGCCCAAAAGCTTTCAAGCAGTACAACAATTTTACCTCTCACTTTTGGCTCCACAATTTCACTTACCAAAGTAGAAGCGACAGGCAACTCACCACCTAACCCCATTCCAATAAAAAACCGTAAAATAAGCAAGCTACCAAGCCCCCAAGCAAAAGCGCTTAAACCACTTGCAATACTAAACATAAATAAGGTGAAAATGAGAGCAGCTTTACGACCTTTTTTATCAGCATAAATACCAAAAACAAAAGCACCAATTGCCATACCAATAGAATTAACACTACCAATCCATCCTAGTTGAGCTGGTGTAAGTCCCCAGTCTTGCTTTAATGCTGCTAATATAAAGGATAATAATCCTACATCCATAGCATCAAAAAGCCAACCTGTACCAGCTAGCCATAAAATTCTATTAAACGATAATGAAGATTTTTTAAAACTTTGCATAGTGAAAGCAGAATAACAAAATAGGTAAAGTATCAAATCAAATTCTGATCAAAATGTCCATAGCTTAATCTCACCTTACCAAGGTTATCACCAAAATCTGTACCTTGTGACACAATAATACCTTGTGATAATAACTGATTAAGTATTACTAACTCTTGAACAGCGGTATCTACGGGTAAAGATACGTATAAGTGAAAGCCACCTAATGGGGGGTGATAACTCACTTTGCCAACAAAACGATTATCAAGCCAATGCATTAACTGATTAGCTTTGACCTGTAATTGATTACGTAGCCACTGCTGATGTGTCCTATAATGGCTTTGTAAATATTCCTGTGCTAACAATTGTGGTAAAATGCTTAAACCTGAATCAATATGTTGACGAATCTTAGCTAAATTTTCAATAATTTCACGCGGTGCAACCATCCATCCTATTCGAATATTTCGTCCAATATATTTAGACAATGACCCTAAATAGATCACTTGATTGTAGCAATCAAATTTTTTGATTGGTAACGTGGTCAAATTATCATTAAATGCTAAACTACTGTAAGCATCATCCTCAACTATCCCTATACATTGAGATCGGCAAAAAGCAAGTACTGCTCTTTTCCTTATATCGCTCATAACAAATCCCATAGGGTTTTGAAAAATCGGGTTAAGAAAAATCCATTTAATTTTGTGTTGTTCCACTAATTTTTTTAAACTTTCAAGGATGATCCCTTCTTTATCACATTCAATGCCATATAAACGTAATCCAGCTGCCTGAAACAAAGGGAGTGAATAAAAATAAGAAGGTGATTCAATTCCTATCGCATCGCCAGGTTTTAATAAACCTTGAGTAATAAGAAATAAAGATTGTTGCGTGCCTGAAGTAATTAAAATCTGGTTAACATCCAACTGCATGGCAAATTGGATTTGCATATAGCGAGCAATTTGCAGTTTAAGAGAAGGCAACCCTAGTTGAATCTCATCGCTGTCTTTTTCGTACATTATCAACTCATTTAATGAAATATCAGGTAACAGCAATTTAGGAATCATTGCAGTTGGTAAGTCACCATTAGCCAAATCACAAATCCTTTTTTGCTGTTTGCGAATTTGTTCAGCTTTTTGATGATAAAATGATTTTTTATTTTGATAAAAGTGGGCAGGAAAATGCCAATTAATTGACGAATAAGCCTGTACTCCCCATTTTTGGTTATTAATATAAGTGCCACTACCTTGGCGGCGAATTAATACACCACGCTCAGTTAAAATATCCAATGCATGTACAACAGTCGAGCGATTTACCTGTAATTTTTTAGCCAGTTCACGTTCTGAAAGTAACCGCTCACCAATAATCAAAATACCTTGCTCGATATAATATTCGATCAAATGAATTATTTTTTTAAAAAGAGGTCCTTCAAATTGGGTTAATTTTTGTTTTTGCCACATTATTTTCTCTTTTATTAAAGAATTACAGTTAAATTTTGAATATTTTAGACCTATTTAAATCTATCATTATTGATATTCCCAAACTAAAATGGCTTATTGAAGCTTGATAGTTGGGCTACCTCTTTAACATCAATAAATCTAAACATTTTCTCTATGTTATAACACTAAATACAGCGCATTAAAAATCCCAAATTGGATGGCTTTATTATAATCCAATTGGCCGTTTCTTCTAGCCCTATACTCTTGAATAATACATAGCAAAACCAACTTTAATCAGGAGTATAAAATGAATCAAATTACAGGAACACAGACCGTTAAACGTGGTATGGCACAAATGCAAAAAGGCGGCGTAATTATGGATGTTGTTAATGCTGAACAAGCTAAAATTGCCGAACAAGCTGGTGCAGTTGCGGTAATGGCTTTAGAGCGAGTACCGTCAGATATTCGAGCTGCTGGCGGTGTCGCTCGAATGGCAGATCCTACTATTGTTGAACAAGTCATGAATGCTGTTAGCATACCTGTTATGGCTAAAGCACGTATTTTAGAATCAATGGGGGTTGATTATATTGACGAAAGCGAAGTACTAACCCCAGCCGATGAACAGTACCATCTTCTAAAAGATGAATTTACCGTGCCTTTTGTTTGTGGTTGTCGTGATTTAGGTGAAGCATTACGTCGAATTGGTGAAGGAGCATCAATGTTACGTACCAAAGGCGAGCCAGGAACAGGGAATATTGTTGAAGCTGTTCGCCATATGCGTAAAGTAAATGAACAAATCCGTTTGGTAACAGGAAAATCAAAAGATGAGCTAATGACTTTTGCTAAAGAAATTGGCGCACCTTATGAGCTTGTATTACAAGTAAAACAACTAGGTAAGTTACCCGTTGTCAATTTTGCCGCAGGTGGCGTTGCGATCCCTGCCGATGCGGCACTTATGATGCAACTGGGTGCAGATGGCGTATTTGTGGGTTCAGGCATTTTTAAATCTCAAAATCCAGAAAAGTTTGCCAAAGCCATTGTACAAGCTACTACTTATTTTGATGATTATCCACGATTAGCCGAATTATCAAAAGGATTAGGCGAAGCCATGAAAGGCATTGAAATCAGCACACTTACTCAATCAGAAAGAATGCAAGATCGAGGTTGGTAATGGCAAAATCATCCAAACTAAGCAAAGTTAAATACATTGGTGTGCTCAACTTACAAGGAGCGGTTAGTGAGCATATTTCGATGCTAAATAGTATCGATAATGTACAAGCAACACTCGTTCAAAAACCCGAACAATTAGCTAATTTAGATGGCTTAATTATTCCCGGCGGAGAGTCAACCACTATTAGTCGCTTAATAAAACAAAATGGATTAATAGAGCCAATAAAACAATTAGCTAAACAAGGTAAAGGAGTTTTAGGAACTTGTGCAGGGCTTGTGCTTTGCGGTAAAACCACAACACATAATGAAGTAGAACAGCTTGGCTTAATCGATATTAGTGTTGAGCGCAATGGCTTTGGGCGACAAATTAACAGCTTTGAAACACTTTTAAATATTGAACTAATCGGTCAACAAATTCCTGCTGTTTTTATACGGGCACCGTATATTATAAAAGCAAGTAAACAAGTCAAACAACTTGCTTTCGTTAATGATCATTGTGTAATGGCACAACAAGATAATATCTTGGTTTGTTCATTTCACCCTGAGTTAACGGTAGATAACCGCATTATGCGATATTTTATAGATAGGTATTAAGGATTTTATGGATTGAGAAACCCTGTGTATACAGGGAACACGCCGTCCAGTTATGTCTCGAGTACCTGTATAGGGGTTTATCCCTGTGTATACAGGGAACACTACCAATCTTGCAGTGTTAATCGCTCAATAATCGGTTTATCCCTGTGTATACAGGGAACACAATTTCTATTTTGCTTATTTTACCGCATTTTGCGGTTTATCCCTGTGTATACAGGGAACACCTATCTCCATCGTATCCTTGTCGGGAGGTAGTCGGTTTATCCCTGTGTATACAGGGAACACGTACAAATACTACATCCCCTTTTGAGATTGCAACGGTTTATCCCTGTGTATACAGGGAACACATACATTTTATCCCACGCTGCCATCAGCTTTTCGGTTTATCCCTGTGTATACAGGGAACACATAAATGAGCTAATTGAATTTGTTTCATTTCTCGGTTTATCCCTGTGTATACAGGGAACACGTGGGCAAAAGAAGTTCACGGCGTTACACGAGCGGTTTATCCCTGTGTATACAGGGAACACTCTAATTGTAGCTATTTGTTTTATTTACAGTTATAGCGACCAACAAATTCTACCAGATTTTTTAAATTTTTAAAGATTTTTAACTTATTGATTTTTAATAAGTCGTAAGTAGGCTTTTTCCAATTTCTATCGTTCCACCAAGAAATACCAATTTTTAATTTAAATTCAAAAAGATATAAATATTCGAATGTACCTAAACAAAAAATATTATCTTTTACTCTCGTATTAGCGTGAGCTTTGCCCTACTGATTTATGGTATATTTTTTACACACGTTCACTATCATACAAGGTTTATTATCCACTGAATTACTATCGATTGTTTAATATAGAATGTAACTATCCCCTAAAATAGTACAGCAAAAAAGTAGAAAATTCTCTATGATAAAAGTAAAAGAGGATTTAATTATGAAAAAAATGACTGAACATCAAATTGTCGCTATTTTAAAAGAAGCTGAAGCGGGTATTCCGGTTAAAGAACTGTGCCGTAAATATGGCATAGGTAATTCAACTTTCTATAAATGGCGAGAAAAATACGGCGGAATGGAAACTTCGGATATCAAACGCTTAAAGGAGCTGGAGGCTGAAAATCGCAAGCTTAAGCAGATGTTTGCCGAACTGAGCTTAAAATCCCAGCTTCAGGAAGAAATCATAAAAAAGCTTTAGTGCCCACAAAGGCACGTAAAACGTGGGCACAGCAACTACAACAAAATCATTCAGTTACTATTACTATGAGTTGTGCCATTGTTGGCTTAAGCCTTTGTGCTTACTATTATAAACCTAAGTTACCGGATGATTCAGTGATTATTTCGGTGTTGAATGCTATCACGGAAAGGCATTTACGCTGGGATTTTCCTAAATGTTTTAATCGTATCAGAAAGCTCGGCTATAAATGGAATCATAAACGGGTATATCGGGTGTATTGTGAATTAAAGCTTAACCTCAGGGTAAAGCGTAAAAAACGTATTCCTCTACGATGCCCGGAAAGGTTATTAGCCCCCAATAAACAAGGTGAATGTTGGTCAATGGATTTTATGAGTGACAGTAGTCGTAATCAACGTCGCTTTAGAACATTCAATGTCATCGATGACTTTAATCGTGAGGCGTTAGGGATTGATATTGCAGTAAGCTTACCAGCAGGAAGGATTACCCGTTACTTAGATAAACTGGCCGAATATCATGGATATCCATTAAAAATACGAGTAGATAATGGACCAGAATTTACAGGAAAAACCTTTATAAACTGGGCTAAATCACATGATATAGCCATTGATTATATAAAGCCCGGTAGCCCTTATCAAAATGGTTACATTGAACGATTTAACCGGACTTATCGAACTGAAGTGTTAGATTTATATCTTTTTAACAACCTAGCGCAAGCAA
>NZ_LZHI01000014.1:0-2657 GCF_001690385.1 Gilliamella sp. Choc6-1 | reverse complement strand
TTGCCACCTTAGATTTAGCCGATTACACGCCGGCGATGCGAGAATTACAGCAAATCTTAACCGGCACACTAATATATTCAACCCAACGAAAAAAAGACCTACCGCCACCGACTTTTACGGATAGGGATTTAAAGGAAGGGTTACGCAGAAGTTGGACAGCGGAGCAGATAGGGCATTTACTGGTGAAATATGAAAGTGAATGGTATGCTGATGAAGAATTAAGTAAATGGAATGAGATAGATAACCTATATGAACAAGAAAAACAGCAAAAAAAAGAAATCATCGAAGAAGAGTTAAACAAACTCGGACTAACCTTACCTTATCAGCGAGACTCTGCCATGAAAAAAGTGGACGAAGCGCACGAATATGTCAAAAGCAACTGGCAACTAGAAAAAGAAGAGCGCATAAAACCATCTTTATGGTGGAAAGAAGTGGCGCAGGCACAAGCCCAAAATCAAACAACTAGCACAGAACAAAGTGAAGCTAATACGCCTAAACTATCCAATCTATCCGCAGACGGCAAGGCATGGTTTATACATCCGGTGGCGATGGTGGATTTATTTGTAAAAAAACATCCAATTATTTTATTAGACCAAAATGAATATGAACTTATTTTTTTAAATCAAAGAAAAAATATGGATTTATTAACCGATGCTGATTATGAAGAAGTTGCAAACGAATTAGGATGTGAATCAAAAGCACTTAAAGCTGTAGGTATAAAAGAAACAAAGGATCAGAGTTTTTATACCCATTTAGGGGATCATGTTCCTAAAATATTATTTGAGAGACATTATTTTCACAAATTAACTAATGGTAAATATGATGATGATCCTGATATATCAAATAAATCTTCATTTACTAAATATGGTTCCTATGCGAAACAATATGAACGATTAATAAAAGCATATGCTTTATCACCTAGAGAAGCTCTAATGTCAGCTTCTTGGGGAAAATTTCAAGTTATGGGAGCAAATATGCATTCAGACAAATTAAGTATTGAAGATATTCTATATAAAATTAGTCAGTCAGAAAAAAATCATTTAATTACACTAAAAGGTTATTTATTGAAGAATAAAAATGCCTTGGAAGCATTAAAATCAAAAAAATGGGATTCATTTGCTTTGTATTATAATGGAAGTGGTTATAAAAAGAATAATTATGATATTCTTATAAAAGAAATCTATGAAAAGCTATAAACAAGTAAAATATTGGAATTATAAATGAATAAAATAATTATATTCAGTGTACTGTTAGTGAATTTTGCATTTGCTAATACAACAAAATGTGATGAAGACTCATTTGAGCAAGTAAATATAACCACTTTTTCTGGTAGTCATATGAATTTAAAATATCAATATTGTCCATATTTTAAAATCGAACCAATAGATTATATGGGATATCAATTATTAACTATTAAAGTTGATAACCAATTATATACTTATAAAAATAATGTTAGTGATAATGGGTATTCCAGTAGAGAAATGTTCTATTCTAAACTAGGGGTATTTGGTATTGCTGAAGCCAATACAGGAAATTCTCCTTTAACGATAACATATTTGACTATTAAAGATAATAAATTATTTTTATTGGGGAAAATCACGTTTGAGAGACGTATGGGAAACATAATTGGTGAGCCTTATATTGAAAATAGAAGTGATGAAACTAATAAAATTATAGACAACATGTTTTTATTAAATAAAAAAAATATTTTGGGAGAATATCCTTTAAATTTTTATGAAAGTTTATTGTTTATTTTTGCTGATAAATTCAAACAAAATATTTCAAAATATGAAATAAATAAATTGTTAATTAAGCTATCAGAATATCCAGATTTGAGTAATTTTTATAGACAAAAAATCTTTTTTAAAGATCATTCTTTATGTACATATAATAAAAATCTAATTGAAATGGATGCCTTTGGTTGTCAAATAGGAAATAAGCAATTATCCATTTGTTATAATTATTTTGATAAGAGTGATCTAATATACAGATATGGTAATAAAAATAAAATAGAATTAGAGTTACGGAAAGAAATTTCAGATCGGAAAGTTTCAATAAATCCATTAGTTTTTAAAAAAAATATTTGGCATTATGAAGTAAATACATCTCTTGATAATGCAGGAATTTTAATAAAAAAGAATGGTAAGAATATTACGTTTCTTAAATGTGAAAATGACAGTGCAGAACCTTTAATATTTGATCCTATATGGGATTAGTGTTCCCTGTATACACAGGGATAAACCGCGCTACAAATCAAGCCTGAACAGTTAGATTTTGTGTTCCCTGTATACACAGGGAACACCCCTTTATCTTAATGCTAAAACCCTAACCCCAGTTAATTGATAATATTTTAAGTGGGCTTAAAAGCAGCAACCTAAAAAAACATGGCTCACTAAGCTTATCTTAAATTTCAATAAATTAACTTCAGTTAAATATTGCAAATTGTGTAAAAATCGTGTAATTTTATGCCTGATTTTGGTTATCATTACTGATTATTAAAATTACCGATAAAAATAGATAAATATGACAAAACTAAATAAAAATAAGTAGCAAGGTAGTAAAGGAAAAAAAATGGTAAAACATTTAGATAAAATCGTCGAACAAGCAGGACAAGCAGGGAAAGACTTGCTTAGCCAATTAACCAATAAAGTTAACCA
>NZ_LZHI01000013.1:0-134059 GCF_001690385.1 Gilliamella sp. Choc6-1 | reverse complement strand
AAGCGGCATACTTGCCTATGCCCAAGAAGGCATTGCCTTAACCAGTCCACAAAACATTCAACTCTCCACCGGCAACAGCGTTACTTTAACCAGTGAAAACCAAACTGACATTGCCGCCTTAAAAAACCTTACCCTCTCATCGGGCGAAGCGATGGGCTTATTTGCCCACAAATCAGGCATGAAACTCTTTGCCAACCAAGGCGATATTGAAGTGCAAGCCCAAAACGCCAACCTCAACATGGCAGCTAAGCAAGAAGTTAAAGTCGACAGTGTTGATGGCAAAGTTGCCCTAAGCGCCAATAAAAAAATCACCTTAATTTGTGGTGGTTCATACATAAAAATCAGCGAAGAAGGCATTGAGCTTGGCACCCAAGATAATGTCTATTTTAAATGCAATGTCATGCAGAAAATGGGGCAAGCAAATATGGATGTAGATGCTTTATTACCTGGTGGTTGTGAAGCGGCGATACAAGAAGCGGATAAACTACAAAAAGCAAATGTAAGACTTGGATAAATTATAGATAACATGAATAAATCGATACAAAAACAAGACGTTGAGGCTATTTTTCAACAGATTATTTCGCTGTCATTAAAAAATGATGCACATTTTTACCTTATCTATCAAACTAATGATCAAAACACAAGTTTAACTGATTTGATTACAGGAAAGGAATTAACATTGTTTCGATATATAAACTATCAAATTAAACACACACCAGGACTTATTGAACTTGATTTAAAAAATGAAGAAGATCAAATTATTTTAAAACAAAGTATTCAAGAATTTTATTTAGCTATTGATCCTAAAACAGTATTATTTGCAAAACCACGTTCAGTATATGGTTGGATTTACTCTTCATTTAATGCCGAAGTATTAGCTCAAGAATTAGGAAAAATTGCCATTCAACCGTCAAGTGACGGTAAACAATTATTGCGTTATTTTGACCCATCGGTATTACCACCACTATTGAATATTTTCATTTTGGCTCAAAAGGAAATATTACTTAAACCTGTTCATTCATGGTTATATCTTAACAGTGATGGTCATTTAATTATTGAAAAGAATCCGCTAGATGAGCGTCACAACCTTATCGGTAATTTGGGGATTATTGATCAACAATGGGAACAAATAAGCTGGATAGAAAGTCGCAACCAGACACTTGCTCGTTATCATTTTTTTCATCCACAATATAATTTATCTGAAAGAGAGGCTGATGATATTATTATGCAATCTTTTCAAGATGCTACCCTCAAAGGATACCATGATAAACGAGATCTAACCGAATATGCTTATCGTAGTTTAGTTATACATCCTAAATTTATTAAACATCCAATTATTGCCGAAGCAATAAGACGACATCGGCACCAATCACTAATAAAACAATTACAAACTATAACTCCACCACAATGGGATATTGTAGCGGATGAATGTATCATTAATACGAAGGAAATAAATAATGGGTTTATGTGAAAAATGCCAATCTAAAGGTCTACCAATTTATCCGATTCGTTATGCTGTTGCACCTAATTATGTCACGGCAGATTTACCCTCATGGGCAAAAAACGATATGTTGCCTACCTTAAAAGGAGAGAGTAAATATGTATTAAGAACTATGCGAAAAGGTTATCTTTATGTATTGTGCCAGTATGAAAACAATATTATATTAGATGTTTCTATTTATAGAATTGATGAAAATGGTGGTTTTTGGCAACAAGATATTAGTAAAGAGCAAGATCTATTAGGATTTGGTGATATCATAAGTGAAGAAAATCCTTCTGTACCTTTCAATGATATAGAAACAACTTGCAACAACAGTGCCCATTTATCAAGCAATATTGCTTTTATTACACTTTCAAAACCTGAAAAATGTGAAAAAGCTTGGCTTGCTTTTAGTGAACATAAATGGAGCATTAAAACGTTAAAAAAATACCTTAACGATGAAGATAAACGTAACTTACGAATGCAACTTATCAAACCGAAGCAATGGTTAAATTCGCAAGTAAGTGAAAATGGAATTACGACTGCTGATAAAGAATCCATTGCATCCATAATGGAAATACAAAACATTGAAAATATAATAGAAAAAATCAAAATAAACTTACCAAACCTTGAAAATTGCAATTACTCGCTTTGCTTTCCTTATTTGTATCATAATAAACCATTAGACAAAAATACGCTTTCGCAAAGTATTTTATTTCGCCAACCATTTACATATGCTAAAGAGCTATTTAAAAAACGAAGCACATTAACACCTTGGCAATTACTAACCAAGCCAGTTTATGACCAAATTACCCTAAAAGAGCCGTATTCAGTCTATCTACATAAAAAAATGATGTCAGCTGAACGCAACAGCACCGATTGCACACCGATGATGGTAGTATTAAACGACAGCATTGGTATTACTGCCGAATTAAGCAACTGGGGTAATAGTGCATTAAACTCGTTTAGAAAAATAATGATAGAAAGACAGCGTGAAAATGCCACTTGTAGTGGTATTGCAATGCTTGAAGAAGCAATAAAAAACAGCGATCTTGCTGAAAGTGAAGAAGATTTTAAAAAACATATAAAAAACACCAATAAAAAATACCTTGCTGATACAAAATATTTTAATCAAAAAGTAATACCTTATGATAGTGGTATATTCGGAACTGATACAACCCGAATGATTCCATGGAGCGAAGAACAAAAAGCCAAAGGTCAACGTGTTATTAATATTGTGAATGAATCTAAAAAATATAATTTTATTTCCCCATATTTAACCGATATAGAACAAGCGGTAGAAAGTACAAAATATAACGCTGCAATATTAGTCCAATTTGTACAAGAAAACTACCTGATTGAAGAAGTAGGCGAAGAACGGCACGCACAAGTTTTTGAACAGGCATTTAAATTAAATAAACAAGCAGAAATGGTAAACATTGAACGCTTAGATGCTAAATTAGCAGCAATGAGAGTCGAATTTGAAGCGAAAGCTCAGGCGTATAAAGCACAATGGCATGAAAAAAATAAGACCGAACAATCGGCCGAAAAGCGTTGGCGCAAATATGAAAATCATTTAAACGACGATTATAAATCCTATAAAGAAAAATACGCCACTTTTTTACAAGAGGCAGAAGACTATATAGCAGGATTATTAAATGATTTAATTTTATGGGTAGATTGCAGTAAACAAAAAGAAAAGCATCCCATTTCATTGCCAGCCGATGATTTTGCACAAGATGATGATAATTATTTGGCGTTTGCCAACGATATTTTAATGACCTTAGGCATGCAAGCCCAAAGTAGCAAAGTTACCCAATTATTCACCCAATTAATTGAGGATGAAAACTTAGAAGGTCATAATATTATTTGGTCAGCTGTGTTTGCTAATCGAAAATTAGATAAAGAAAAACAAAAAGAATGTGTCAACTTTTTATTATCATTAAATAAAACAACCCAATTAAAACCGCAATCTTATGGCGAGTTCTTAGATAAATTAGAAACAGTATTAGAATTTTATCAAGCCGAATCAACAGAAAGTAATGCTATGATAGACCTTGCTAATAGCATTGCCAACATTAGTCACTCACTTTTTGACCCACAAGAACAACATAAAGCATTAGATACAACTAAAGAGTTCTTTTCGTTATTTGAAAGCGAACGAAACTCGTTAATTGATGGTGATTCGATCGATAACCAAATCACCGCCGCCTATTTACGCCCAATTAAAGAGGGAAGTTGTGCTGCACTTATTGCTTTATTAAAATATATGCAAAAAATGGGTGGTGATTTATCGTCAGAATTTGCCGAAGCTTTTTTAGTAGCAATTTCGCCAACAAGGCTATCTAAAACTGCGCTAAAAAAGAGAATGGCGTCATACCATAAATGGGCAGACAATTTAAAAAGTGCCTTGTATTCAGATATTAAAAATATTGGCGAAAAGCTGGCAAATGCCTCACAAAAAGCCACAAACCTTATCAAGCAACACATCACCAATGAAAAGGTTGGGGCAAGTTTTACTGCGGCTATATTGGGGGTACATATCATGAAAATCTATTATATAGTGACTGATAACTCATTAAAAACCCAAGCCCAACAAAACCAAGCCGATTATCAATTAGCCATGGCGGTATCAGCATCGATGGCAGCAAGCTTTCGACTAGTTACCGTATATGCCAACAAAGGACAAATCAATACCAAATTACTGTCCAATATGAACTTTTTAGGCAACTTTTTTGGGCTAATATCGGGGTTAATTGATATTGGTTTAAATTGGAATGAGGATATTTCAGATAAAACTAAGAGTGAAAAAACATTATATTATGCATCTCTATTTACCGCGATTGTATCCACCACCGATTTATTTTTACAAATGGGTAAAACCAGTTTAATTAAAATTATGAATAGAGGTGTTCAATTAGTTACAGGATTAGTGGCTAGAACCGCCTTTGTCAGCATAATGGTAACCACCGTCGGAGAGATTTCCATGATGATAATAGCTCTCGCTTTAAATCCATGGGTTAGTCTAGGGATCTTTTTACTTCAACTATACTTCGAATTAGCTGAAGACGATGATATCGAAAAATGGTTAAGGCGTTGCCGTTTTGGTAAAGGGCAAAATATAGAAGATTATGACTTTGCCTATCGTTTTAACTCGCCGGAAAAAGAAATTGAAGCACTGCAAGCGATCTTTAAAAAATATGAAGAGCAGCTAGCCGAATATTACGCTGAACAAGAACAAAAACGTATCAAAGAAAATATGCCCGTATTCTCATCGAGTGATTGGCAAACTATTTATCATTGGCCTACATCTCATTAATTATATAAGGAATTCGATTATGCCTTACGCAAAATATGATGGTAACGACCCCATCTATAACGACAAAGAGCAGTTATTAAAAAAAACCGGCATCAGTATTACCGAACCAATCCTGCCGCCCAAAAATTTGGTTAAATTAACCGGCACCCTATCCGAATTTAAAGGTCTATTTTGCTACGCTCAGCTAGGTAATCGAGCTTATCTAAGTGACGAGCAAAAACAAAAACAGCAAAATCAGCTTAGAAAGGGGGCAGTACTTGCCACTTTAAATGGTAATAGCATTGCCGCACTAGCCGGCTTGGGGCATGCTAATGGCAATGATCAAAATACTTATTTCCCTGCACAATATATTACCACGAAATTAAATGACACCATCACGTTAAAAGGCTGGATTGGTTTTTATAAATTTAACGATGGCGATCAGGTCGAGGTGGTCGCCGAAAAGCATGAAGACCATTACGAAGTGTACGCCATGCTCAAACCCAGTGAACAAATTATCTCACTGATCCCTTTATGTTTTGCAGGGCGTAACCAAGCATTAAAACGCCATCATTTACCCATATTTATCTTTTATGTTATTTGCGTGCTATTAATGAACTACTTTTTTCTTGATTTTTCGTTGGAAAATCTAACCATTGGTTTTGGTTCATTAGGGGTAATATTCGGGATAGCTACTCTGATGGTCTATAAAAATTTTATAGCAACACATGTGACACTTGCTGAACGAATATTTACCGTGTTGGGTTGGCGAAATGTTACTAATATCAATTTAGCCAAAATAAGTAAGCAATATATTGCTAAATTAATTGCACAAGGGAAATATGCAAAAGAATGTAATAATAAAATAGATGCTTATATTAGACCTCCTAAATTTGGTGAAGGTTGGTTTTTTTATTATTACGATCCTGAGGTATTATGCAAAAAAGGCAAGCCACCCTTACGGGTTAAAAATAAAAAAAGAAAATAAGTTCATAAGGAATTCGATTATGCCTTACGCAAAATATGATGGTAACGACCCCATCTATAAAGATAAAGAACATTTATTAAAAAAAACCGGCATCAGTATTACCGATCCAATCTTACCGCCCAAAAATTTGGTTAAATTAACCGGTACCTTATCCGAATTTAAAGGTCTATTTTGCTATGCACAGCTGGGGGATGGCGCTTATTTAAGTGATGAGCAAAAACAAAAACAGCAAAATCAGCTTAGAAAGGGTGCAATGCTTGCCACCTTAAACGGTAATAGTATTGCCGCATTAGCTGGCTTAGGGCATGCTAATGGTAACGACCGTAGTAATCTATTCGCGGCACAATATATCACCGCTAAATTAAATGACACCATCACATTAAAAGGCTGGCTCGGTTTTTATAAATTTAACGATGGTGATCAGGTCGAGGTAGTCGCTGAAAAGCACGCTGACCATTACGAAGTGTACGCCATGCTCAAACCCAGTGAACAAATTATCTCACTTGTCCCGCTATGTTTTGCGGGACGTAACCAAGCCTTCAAACAATATCGTCTACCTATGTTTTTCTTTTATGTTATTTGCGTGCTATTAATGAACTACTTTTTTCTTGATTTTTCGTTGGAAAATCTGACCATTGGCTTTGGTTCATTAGGGGTAATGTTTGGGGCAGCTTTTTTTATGGTTTACAAAAATTCCCTTGCTTCGCATGTCACGCTTGCCGAGCGCATTTTTACGCTATTGGGCTGGCAAGATGTTACTAACATTAATTTAGCCAAAATAAGTAGACAATATGTTGCTAAATTAATTAAGCAAGGAAAATACTCAACTAAATATAATAATAGTACGGATCTATATACAAGACCACCTAAAACTGGAGAAGCATGGAACTTTTATTATTACGATCTAGATGTATTATGCAAAAAAGGCAAGCCACCCTTACGGGTTAAAAATAAAAAAAGAAAATAAGTTCATAAGGAATTCGATTATGCCTTACGCAAAATATGATGGTAACGACCCTATCTATAACGACAAAGAGCAGCTATTAAAAAAAACCGGTATTAGTATTACTGATCCAATCTTACCGCCCAAAAATTTGGTGAAACTAACCGGCACCCTATCCGAGTTTAAAGGTCTATTTTGCTATGCACCACTTGCTGATGGCGCTTATTTAAGTGATGAGCAAAAACAAAAACAGCAAAATCAACTTAGAAAAGGAGCAGCTCTTGCCACTTTAAATGGTAATAGCATCGCTGCATTAGCCGGCTTAGGGCATGCTAATGGTAATGACCGTAGTAATGAGGTAGATGCTCAGTATATCACTGCCAAATTAAATGACTCCATCACGTTAAAAGGCTGGATTGGTTATTATAAATTTCATGATGGTGATCAGGTCGAGGTGGTTGCCGAAAAGCACGCTGACCATTACGAAGTGTACGCCATGCTCAAACCCAGTGAACAAATTATCTCACTTGTCCCGCTATGTTTTGCGGGGCGTAACCAAGCCTTCAAACACTATCGTTTACCTATGTTTTTCTTTTATGTTATTTGCGTGCTATTAATGAACTACTTTTTTCTTGATTTTTCGTTGGAAAATCTAACCATTGGTTTTGGTTCATTAGGAGTAATGTTTGGGGCAGCTTTTTTTATGGTTTACAAAAATTCGCTTGCCTCGCATGTCACGCTTGCGGAGCGCATTTTTACGCTATTGGGCTGGCAAGATGTTAAAAATATCAATTTAGTTAAAATAAGTAAGCAATATATTGCTAAATTAATTGCCCAAGAAAAATATGTAGAAAAGTATAATAATAAGACTGATCAATATATTAGACCGCCTAAATCAGGTGCTGGTTGGTTCTTTTTTTATTACGATCCTGATGTGTTATGCAAAAAAGGCAAGCCACCCTTACGGGTTAAAAATAAAAAAAGAAAATAAGTTCATAAGGAATTCGATTATGCCTTACGCAAAATATGATGGTAACGACCCCATCTATAAAGATAAAGAGCAGCTATTAAAAAAAACCGGCATCAGTATTACCGATCCAATCCTGCCGCCCAAAAATTTGGTTAAATTAACTGGCACCCTATCCGAATTTAAAGGTCTATTTTGCTATGCGCCACTTGCTGATGGCGCTTATTTAAGTGATGAGCAAAAACAAAAACAGCAAAATCAACTTAGAAAAGGAGCAGCTCTTGCCACTTTAAATGGTAATAGCATCGCTGCATTAGCCGGCTTAGGGCATGCTAATGGTAATGACCGTAGTAATGATTTTGAAGCTCAATATATTACTGCCAAATTGAATGATACTAAAATATGCGATGATAAATATTGACAGCTTTAAAGAAATAATTGATAAGCCAATATTAGCATCATCACTGGTCGCATGTTAATCCAGTATGAAAGAAAAAGGTATGCTGATGAAGCATTAAGCAAATGCAACGAAGTTGATGAGCTGTTTGACGAAAAGAGGTAATAGAAAAAAGACATGATTGAAGTAGGTTTAGATCAGCTCGGTGTTAGCTGCCTTATCAGTGGGACTTTGCTATGAAAAAAGTGAACGAAGCATAATCAACATTATTATTGTAATGCTTATCATTAGTAGTCAATTTCTCGTAAATTAAAGTAAGTATAATTTTCACCTAGCTTTAAACAGTAAGCTTTAGTCCAATCGCCATTTTCATTATAGTCATAGAAAGTGCATTTTTTAGTTTCTAATGGTTTTGCTTTCTTATCATCAAAAACTTTAATCATAATTTTACTTAATTGATTGTTATTATTATATAAAAAATGTTTTTCTTCCGTTGAGCTATAAGAATTTATTGAAGTTATATTGAGTGTGAATTGATTGACTATTTTGGTAATATTCCCTTTATCATAAAAAATATGACTAATCGTGGTTGGATTGGAAATACGTTCTATTTTTATTATCCGATATTGTTCATCATACGTTACTATCCATGATATTTTCTTTTCAGCATCTTCGACCTTATGAATATTTTTATTTTCATCTTGTTCTATATTCAGATCCAAATTGAATTTATTATTAATAAAAAACTGGCTTTTATTGGTTTCATAGTTGTTATCGATTTTCACATGATTAACGTCGACAGAGGTAATAAATCCATTAGTATCTGATTGATAACTCTGTTGCTCGCTACCAATAATTTTTTGCTGTTTGATCGGTTTTGAATAAGGTATATTCAAAGCATTTCCAAATAACAAGTAATTGTTAGTGATTTGGGTTTTATTTATTTTTTCTTTTTTTTCCTGACAGCCAGACAAAATTATCGATAAACAGCATATGGCAAGAATCCTTTTCATCTTTATATTCCTTCTTATTGATAATATTCAATACTACGTAAAATAAAGCGTTTTGTTTCTTTTTTAGGAGTTAAACAATATAACTTAGTCCAGTCACCATATTGATTGTGGTCGTCAAAAATACATGTTAATTGTTCATCAGGTATTGTTTGATTTTGGTCATCAGTGTTAAATTTTCCATCTTTTGCTATAAAAGAAGATTCGATTGTTTTAATTAATTGATTTTCTGAGTTATAAAAATACTGTTTTTTATTGAGATAATACGGAATAGATTGTTGTCCATCAATTTTATTAAAGATCTGATATTCATTGGTTTGCATTAAATTATTTTCGTAGGAAAGTTGATTAACAAAAGTATAATGACTTCCACCAATAACTGAATTTTCAATTTTTATAATTCTACCTTGATCATCATAAGTGGGTTTGACCACATTATTACCAAATGAATCTTCGATTGTTAGGATATTTTGTTTATCATCAAAATTGATTTTATATTTTGAATTTTTTTGAGAATCAATCATATAATTGTCTTTTTTAAAGTCAATATAGACTTTTTTATCGTTTAAACGGTAAAACGTAATTAAACCATTGGGGATGGTTTCAATTATACCTGAGTAAGTACCTTCAATTTTTTGTTTTTTAATTATTTTTGAAAAAGGAGCCAACTCAAATTGACCATTAGTAATATAGTTGTTGATTATTATTTTAGAATCTAACTGGTTGTTATTACAACCGAATAAGGTTAAAACTACAGTAAATAAGGTAATTTTTTTAACTTCCATCTTATTTATTGGTTTACTTTTTCATTTGATATTAGTTTTGTATTTAACCACAAATAGAGCTGATATTAAACAGAAATTTCATATATCTTAATCGAATATCAATATAAGCTTTATGTATTTTTACCCTCTGTAATACTGACTTATAATCATAACAAGTAAAATTAAAATAAAAGAATAGTTTTACTAATACTATATTAGTAATAAATTGATATGGAAGGAGTAATAATGAAAAAGTCTTTATATTTATCTATTTTAATCTTTGCAGGATTATGTTTATTGGGATGTGATAAAAAAAACAATAAAGGTATTACAAATAACCTTGAAAAGAAGGAAATAATTGTTGGATTACCGCCAAGTATGCACAATATCTTAATGGAGCGTGTGGTAAAACCTGAATTAGAAAAAAAAGGATATACCGTAGTATTGGTTAATTTTAGCTCGTTAAGAGATTCTAATACCGCTCTTGTTGAAGGGAGTATTGATTTAAATGCGGCTCAGCATCAAGCCTATCTTAATGTGTATAATAAAGAAACCAATAATGACTTAGTTCCACTAGTTCATATTCCTTCTATTTCAGCCGCTTTATTTTCACAAACACACCACACAATTAATGATGTTTCATCAGAGCAAATAATTGCTATTCCTAATGACCCTTCAAATACGGCAAGAGCTTTAATATTACTGCAAAAATTAAATTGGATAAAACTAAAATCAGACGTTCAAGAAGGTAATGTGACTTTAAACGATATTGTTGAAAATAAATACCATTTAAAGTTTAAAACATTATTATCTGAAATTATTCCTCGGATCCTTGGTGAGGTTGATTATGCGATAATGCCTGGCGGTGTAGCATGGTTAAGTAAAGTCCCAGTAGATAATCTTATAGTGCAAGAAGAATTATCACCTGATTTAGAATTAATGGTAGTCATAAAAAAAGAAAATCTCAATTCGCAATGGGCTAAAGATGTAAAACAATTATACCAATCAGATGTGTTAAAAAAATTCATAAAGGAGGATCCACAAGCAAAAGGTAGATTTATTTGGCCACAGCAATAAATTTTTAACACCTTAAATACCTGAGTAAATAGCTAGGATGTTTAAGGTTGAAAATCATTTTTTATAGCAAGTTGAAAACAAATATAGTACATAAAAACAGTTACTTATTTTTAATCTTTAATTGTTTGTGCTATAATTTTTACGCTTTCAATTTTTATAACAAATGATGTGATGAAACTAATAAAACATTCTCTGTTGCTAGTTTGCAGTTTTTCTTTAGTTGGGTGTTTTAACTCTGAACCACTATTGACTAGTACCGTTGAACGTTGGATCGATAATCCTACCATTAACGAAATAAAAGTAGTTATTGATGGAACAGAGTTAATTATTCCTGCTAAATCAGGCGTTAATTATACATTTAGCTATGGTAAACATACCTTATCTTATAATAACGAATCATTAAATTTTATTGCTAAACCTTCAATATTTAATAATACTGGCTTAATTAATCCAACACAAAGTAATTATTTCTTGTATACCACTTTATATACGACTTCAGACGGTGCTGATGAAATCTATAATAAGTTGATTTCTAAATATATGAACTTTGTTTCAATTATTGTTGACGGTGAAAAAAGAAGAATAGAAATGCCCGTTAAAGTGATTAATGATGTGTTTATTGAACGGCGCACTAACTTTTGGGACTACTCAGTTGATGAACCTCTGCCAAATAGTGTGACCATGCACCGAAAAGGTCAGTACCGATCACAAAAAGTAAAGTTATACCGTGAAAATAGCTTTATAGAAACGTTAAAGTCAGCAGGTGTTACTGAAGAGATAAGCTTTCCTTATCAACCTAGAAACTTTAGTGAGTTGAAAAAATATAGCATTTCTAATCTTGATATAAATAGCATTAAATGCCTAGCAGGTCGGGATCACATGAAAAAGCATTTACAAGATTGGCATCAATTATTTTCATTTACTGGAAAGGACTTTGCTATTGCCTATAAAAAATTGATATCAGATGAAACTGTTCAATCAAATTATGCATTACTAAATGAATGTGCTGGGGAAAAAGGTATTGAACAAGCTTATCAAAATGTAATGAAAAGTATTGAAAAAATGACTAACGACACCAAACAAATTAATTTTTATATAACTGATTAATTAATATAAAAATCGACGCCGTATCATAAGTTACTTAACTTTTATCGTTGTGTTTAGCTGTCATTTAATGGCAGCTATGACTTTGGTGGCAGTTGCTGTTAAACAGCATCAAAAGACATAAGCCCCCCCGTCCTTAAATTATAAGATTATTAAAAATGACCGGTTAATGATACTAGTCATTTTGTTAAATCATAAGCCATTTGTTTGCTGTAAGTATGATTTGTTAAGGTCATCAATTAGTCTTAAGCATATTTAATGCTGCACAATGAGTAATTCTAGTAACGGGAAAACAAAAAATACATGCCAAACTCATTCAATATTTACCGAGCAATACTTAAAGTGTGACATAGTTTTTCGATTTTTTAATCCAAATGACTAAAAATAGGGTTCGCCCAAAACTAAATAAAATATAAGAAAGCCATAATCCATTATTTCCCCATATTGGTACACAGATATATTGTGATATCAGCCATAAAATTAAGGCAAGAATCATAGAATCACGAATAGAAGAAGTGTAGCTGATCCCAGAAAAAACGCCATAATAGATAAGACCACCAGCAACCACAACAGGGAAGATAGTAAGCCAATATTGATATTGCAAACAGATAGTGATAATTTCGGTTTGATTGGTTAATAATTTAATAATTGTTGTATCAAATCCAAACCATAAAGCAATTAATATTAAAGGACAAATAATACAAGCTTGTAGTGACCAATGTAAGGTTTGATTATATAACTTAATATCTTTAGTACCTTTCGCCTTACCACTAAATACACTTGAAGCATTGGCAAAGCCGTCAAATAAATAAGCCATCAAATAATGAATTTGAAACAAGACGGCATTAGCAGCTAATACTTCCGTGTTAAAACTCGAACCAATCGAGATAAAATGGTTAGTAACGATTAATAAGCAAATGGTACGAATCATTAAGTTGGTATTAACTAAAATCACTCCTTTCAATGATTGCCAAGATAGTATCGATTTTAAATCAGTTTGTTGATTGGATTTTGGTAAATTACGATAAATAAACCAAATGCCTAACAAAGTACAAATTACTTGAGCAATTAGTGTTGCAAAGGCAACGCCTTGAACATTCCAATGAAATCCCCAAACAAAAATTACTGCCATAATAATATTAAGCAGATTAATTAATACTTGTAGAAATAGCACAGCCTTTACTTTAGACATTCCCATTAACCAACCAACTAAAACATAGTTGATAAGCACAAAAGGCGCCCCCCAAATTAGGATAGAGAAATATATATTGGCATAATGCTTTACTTCTTCATTGGGGTTGATAACGTTCATAGAGGCAGTAAAGATCACTTGCTGAAAAATGATAAAAATAACACCTAAAAATATTGCTATAAACAAAGGGCGGATTAAGGATGATCGCAATAGTAGTGGGTCGTCTAATGCTTGTGCGGCAAAACCAGTGGTACTGACTCGTAAAAAGCCGAAAAGCCAATAAATAGTGTTAAAAATAACAGCGCCAACAGCAATGCCGGCAATAAAGGCGGGATTGGGTAAATGCCCGACCAACGCAGTATCAACCACACCAAGTAATGGTGTTGTAATAGTTGAAATGATAAACGGAATAACTAGCGCTAAGTAATCTTTAAAACGATATTGTTTATTAATGGTAGATTGAGTTGTCATATTTAAAAACTTAAAATAGATTCAAGAAGTTGTTTAGAATAAGCATTATTGACCTGATTTAAATTAGCTATCTTATCAACATGTTCCACAATTTGACCTTGATAAAAGAAGATCACTCGATTACAAAGATAAGTGATAGTTGTTAAATCATGGGTAATAAAAATGGCTGTTAAATTTAACTGTTTTTGCAAATCAACTAACAACGATAGAATTTGGGCTTGGACAGAGATGTCAAGAGAACTTACAGCTTCGTCAAATAAGATAAATTTAGGTGAGCAGGCAATTGCCCGTGCAATGCAGATGCGTTGTAATTGACCTCCACTCACTTCGTGAGGAAAACGATGATAAAATGACTCATTTAATCCGACTTGTTCTAATAGCTCAATTATTCGCTTCTTTCGTTGAATAACCGTCAGTTTTTGATAAATATCTATAGGTTCAGCGACAATTTCAGCGATAGTAAAATAAGGATTAACCGAAGCATTATAATCTTGAAAAACGGCGCTAATTTCCCGTCGCATTGGGGATTTTCGCCATGCTCGTTGTCCTATATCTTGCCCATTAAAATAAATTTTGCCACTATCGGGCTTTTCAAGACCTAAAATTAGCTTACCAAGAGTGCTTTTACCACTTCCGCTTTCTCCTACAATACCTAAACATTCGCCTTGGTATAAAGACAAAGAAACATCTTTAATAATCGGCGTTTTTTTGCGGTTAAATAAACCTTGATTAGGTTGTAAAAAGGATTTTTTGAGATTATTAATTTGTAATAACGGTGTCATTTAGATTGTCTCCAATCTATTTGGGTGGATAACGGCGTTAAATTTGGCTAATAACTGTTTACGAGTATCAATTAAGTAACGTGTGTAATCGTTTTTAGAATGATAAAAAATATGATCGCAACGACCTTGTTCTACAATACATCCTTGATTCATTACAATAATATGATCGGCAATATGGTGAATAACACCTAAATCATGCGAGATAAATATCATTGCTGTTTTCGATTGTTGTTTGATATTTTTTAATAATTGCAGAATATGAAGTTGACTAATAGAATCTAACGCTGTGGTTGGTTCATCGGCAATAATTAATTCAGGTTCAAGCATCAATGCAATTCCGATCATGATTCTCTGTAACATGCCGCCACTTAACTGATGTGGGTATTTGTTAAAGATTTGTTTTGGATGATTAAGACCAATGTCGGCAATCATAGTTAATGTTTTTTCAATAGCTTGTTTTTTAGTAATTGTCAGATGTGCCAATAACGTTTCAACCACTTGATTGCCAATACAATAAAGTGGATCAAAAGCATTCATTGGATGCTGTAGTATAGCCGAAATAGCATTACCACGAATATGGCGTAATGTGTCATGATTTTGTTTTAATAAATCACCATTTAATTGTAACGCTATTTTAGATTGTTTAGGGGTAAATAAAATTTCCCCTTTAACCGAAAAGTAGGGCTCTAATAAACCGATAATGGCTTTACTGGTTAAACTTTTACCGCAACCACTTTCACCTACAATACCTAAACATTGATGATGCTCAAGACAAAAGGAGATATCGTTAAGCAGTGTTTTGCCATTATCCAGTGTTACGGTAAGATTCTTAACCTCAAGTAATTTATTACTCATGCTGTTTTTTCCTTAGGATCAAGAATGTCACGTAAACAGTCGCCAAGCATATTAAACGCGGAAACTATAATTAATATTGCAATTCCAGGATAAACCATTTGCATAGGATGCTGCATCATAACGTTTTTTGCTTCACTAAGCATCAGTCCCCATTCTGCTGTTGGTGCTTGTATGCCAAGCCCTATGAAAGATAGAGCAGAAATATTCAATATTACCCAACCAGTATCTAATGTGGCTAATACAACCAGTTCTGACATTACATTTGGCAATAAATGGCGACAAATAATAAAAGAATGCGGAGCGCCAATTGCTTGGGAAAATAAAATATAGTTTTTACGGCTATACTTGATTACCGAGCTGCGTATCATACGGCTATACCAAGCCCATTTAACCACAATATTGGCAATAATAACGTTTTCAATACCTACGCCAAGTACACCAACAATAGCCAGAATCATCACTTGGCTAGGGAAAGAAAGCATGATATCGCATAAACGCATAATACATTCGTCAAATTTACCCCGTTTATAGCCTGATATTAAACCAATTGTTGCACCAATAACAATAGTAATAATCATGGTTAATAATGATAAAAATAATGTGGAGCGAATGCCATAAAGTAGTCTTGAAAAAATATCACGACCAAGATGATCACAACCTAACCAATGTTGAGCCGACATCGGGGCATATTTACGAACAATACGCACTTTATTAGGATCAAATGGTGCAATATAGGGAGCTAATATACCTAATATAATAATAGTTGCAATGATAATTAAACAACATAGTGCAGTTTTATTTTTACAAACCTGCTTAAGCATATTCATGACAAACCACCATTATCACGTAAACGAGGATCTAGTAAATGATGAATAACATCGACAATAAAATTACACACCACAAATAATATTGCCATAATTAAAATATAAGCTTGAATAACCGGATAATCTCGATTCATGATAGCTGCAATGCATAAACGACCAAGCCCTGGCCATGAAAAGATATATTCAACGACAAATGAACCAGCAATTAATTGCGGAATTGTCATACCTAATGCGGTAATAGTGGTATGTAAGGAATTTACTAATACATGTTTAATAATAATTGTGTGTTCTTTTAACCCTCGACTACGTGCATAAAAAACGGAGTAGTTACGCATGTTTTCTAGCATGTTATTACGAATAAAACGAATATAGGTTGAAATATAAACGAATGATAACGTTAAAGTCGGTAGAATTAGATTCTGCCATGTGCCATATCCATTTGTTGGCAGCAAATCTAAATAATTAGCAAAAAACCAGATAAATAAAAGTCCAAGCCAGTAGCTTGGCATAGCCGTGCCTAAAAAAATTATAATACGTAAAATTTGATCAAAAACTGAATTAGCAAAAATGGCGCATAAAACACCTAAGATCAGACTAATAATCAATGTAAAAATGAATGAAGAGAATGCTAAAAGAATTGTTGGTTGTAAACTTCGAATGATCTCATCTAATACTAACCTATCTCGATGTACAAAAGAACGACCAAAATCAAGTTGAAAAACGTTATATAACCAACTGAAATAACGGTTCCAAAATGGTTCATTTAAACCTAACTCTAGGCGCATACTTTCAATAGCATCAGGCGTGGGCATGATTTCATTTAAACGTAGGGCTACTTCAGCAGGATCAGAAGGGGCTAAATTAATGAGTAAAAAAGCAATAAATGAGATACCGATAATAATCGGTATCATCATGATTAAACGTTTAAAAATATAATTTAACATTATTACTAGCTAATACAAATAAATTAAAAATGCATTTTCTCAAATGGAATGTCAAACTGTGAAGGAGCAAACTCAATACCTTTTAGTGATTTAATAGCTATAGCTCGGTTGCGTTCATAAGTTAACGGAATATAAACGGCTTGATTATGCAAGGTTTCAAGCACATAACGGTAAAGATCTTGGCGTTCTTTTTCGTTAGTTGAAATTAATGCTTTACTAATGCTTGCATCAATTTGAGCTTTTTCTTTCAAACCTTGTTGTGCCATATAATCACCATATACCGGTAATTTCATGCCAGACATAAAAGATTGTGGGTCATAAGGCATTCCCCAAGAAATATCAAACACCATATCAAAATCCCCCGCTTTTTGGCGATCACGATAGCCTTGTTCTTCTTCACCATGAATATTAAGTTTTAAACCAACTTGCTCAAACTCATCTTGCATGTATTGTGCAATGGTTTTTTGAGACGCAGTATTGCTATCATAATAAAGAGTAATTTCAAATGGTTTGCCTTCTTTTTGGCGGTAAATTTGACCTTTTTGTTTTAGCCAGCCCGCTTTATCAAGCAGCTCTTCGGCTAATTTAGTATTATATTTGTAAGGTTTTAATCCAATATTTGCATAAGGAATATTAGTAGCCATTAATGTATCAGCTGGTGCTTCACTACTATTAAATATACCTTCAGAAATATCTTTTTTATTGATGATATGTTCGATTGCTCGGCGCACATTGGTATCGCTTAGTTCTGGTCGAGTAGTATTCATTAATACCATACGGCTTGATACCGGTTTTGACATCAACGCTTGAAATTTATTCATTGTTGAAAAGCGTTCAAATGAATCGGCATCTACCATATTTTTACCGTAAATTAAATCAATTTCACCTTTTTCAAGTGCCATCAAACGGCTTTGATTGTCAGCAATTACTTTCATGGTAACGGTTTTCAGTTTCGGTTGTTCACCCCAATAGTTAGGATTAGCGTTAAAAACAGCATACTGATCCTTTTTATGTTCACTTAACACATAAGGACCGGTACCAATATAAGATTTTACGCCATTTTTTGTTTCACCATTAATCATTGAATTTGGTGAAATAAAGCGCATTGGTCTGGTTACTGCAATTTCAATCAAAAACGGGTAGTAAGGCTTTGATAGGTTAACTTGAAGCGTATAATCATCAATGGCTTTCACTTCTGTAATTAGGCGTACCATTTCAAGCCAAGTATGACGAACTTTATTAGAAAGAACGGCATCCCAATTAAGTTTTGCAGTGTAAGCATTAAACTTTACACCATCACTAAAACTGACGTCTTTACGTAATTTAAACGTGTAGGTTTTGCCTTGATTGGTGATAGTCCAGCTTTCAGCTAACCAAGGCGAGAATGTCCCATCCTCGTTATAATGGACTAATGATTCATAAAGCATGTTTTGTGCCCACATTTCGCCAGAATAAAGATGAGGGTTTAAATCCCGTATGTCGCGGAAGTTAGCAAATGTGATATCATCTTTGGCAAAACAATTAAAACCAAAAATCAATAACAATAAAGTAATTAATAAATTTTTAAAACGGTAAAAATTAAACAGCATTTGCAAATCCATAAAAACAGTTGTTATAAGGACAAGAATACTAGCATAATCATAAATGATAATAAATATCATTTCTATTATTGTTGTAAGAAAAATATTAAAAATCAGTATGTTTTACTTTCACTTAATTCAATTGGGTAAAATATCGCACTGTTTATTAATATTTTACTTATACTCGAATAAAAAATTATGAAACAAAATAGATCATCAATTCAATACTGTATTTTTAAATAAACAAACAATTATTATTCAATTGCTTTATAATATAAAAATAACTTTCTTTCGTTTATTTAGGAATTAATTCATGTCATTTGACTCTCTTGGCTTAAATGCCAAGATTTTAAAAGCAATCCAAGAACAGAACTACACTCAACCCACCCCCATTCAACAACAAGCTATACCAGTAATCTTATCTGGCAAAGACCTTATGGCTAGCGCACAAACAGGAACAGGTAAAACGGCAGGTTTTGGTTTACCAATACTGCAAAAACTCGTAGAACAGCAAGCAAAAGAAGCCAATAATTCAAAGCCTAAAAAAGGCAAACGTCCTTTATATGCTTTGATTTTAGCTCCAACTCGTGAGCTCGCTGCACAAATTGGCCAAAATATTCGTGAGTATAGCCGTTATTTACAGATTAGGTCATTAGTAGTATTTGGTGGGGTGAGTATTAATCCGCAAATGATGAAATTGCGTGGTGGTGTCGATGTTTTAATTGCAACTCCTGGGCGGCTGCTTGATTTAGTTCAACAAAATGCGGTGGATCTTTCAACCATTAAAATGTTAGTGTTAGATGAAGCCGATCGCATGTTAGATATGGGATTTATTCATGATATTCGCCGTGTGATTGCCAAACTACCTAATAAGCGACAAAATTTAATGTTTTCGGCAACTTTTTCGGATGAAATAAAGACATTGGCACAAACGATTCTACAAGCGCCAGAAGTGGTTGCTGTTGCTAAAACTAATAGTACCTCAGAGCAAATTACCCAATATGTGCATCGTGTTGATAAGCGTCGTAAACGCGAATTGCTTTCATACTTAATTGGAAAAAATCAGTGGCAACAAGTGTTAATTTTTACGCGTACAAAATACGGGGCTAATCATTTAGCTGAGCAATTAACGAAAGATGGTATAAAAGCAGCCGCGATTCATGGCAATAAAAGCCAAGGTGCTCGTACTAAAGCTTTAGCAGATTTTAAGAGTGGACAAATTAGAGCATTAGTCGCAACCGATATTGCGGCAAGAGGGCTAGATATTGAGCTGCTGCCCTATGTAGTTAATTATGAGTTGCCACAAGTTGCTGAAGATTATGTACATCGTATAGGGCGAACAGGGAGAGCGCAAAATCAAGGTCAAGCGCTCTCACTTGTGTGCATTGATGAACTGCCACAATTAAAAGCCATTGAAAAACTAATTAAGAAAACCATTCCAGAAATAACTACGCAAGGTTTTGAAGTGGATCCAAGAATTAAAGCAGAGCCAGTGAAAAAAACATCATCAAGACAATCCGCTCACAAAAGAAACAACACAAATCAAAATAGTGTGAAACAAACTAATAAACACATGAACTTTAAAAATAAACAAAGTTATACTCAATAAAATAGAAGGAAACTACTATGGTAAATCGCAGCAGACGTTTACGAAAAAAATTACATATTGAAGAGTTTAAAGAATTAGGTTTTACTGTTAGTTGGTCATTTGACGAAGGCACAACCGAAGAAACTTTAGATAATATTGTTGATCAATTCATTCTTGAAGCTATTCAGCCCAATGGCTTAGCTTATGAAGGAAGTGGTTATTTAAATTGGAAAGGTATAGTATGCACCCAAAAACTAGGTAACTGTACTGAAGAACACCGTGACATTGTCACAAAATGGTTAGAAAGCCACGGTTTAAAAAATGTTAAAACCAGCTCACTTATAGATATCTGGTGGGATGAATTGGATTTTTGATGTGTTAACTAATCAATTGAAATAAAGCTAGCCACTAATGTGGCTAATTTTATTGATGAGAGATTATTCTATTCCTTGGCTACGTAAGTAATCTTCATAATTACCAGTATAGTCAATCACTTTTTCAGCGGTGATTTCAATGATACGAGTTGCCAATGAGCTCACAAACTCACGATCGTGTGAAACAAAAAATAGGGTGCCTTGATAAAGCTCTAACGCCATATTAAGTGATTCAATGGATTCCATATCTAAATGGTTTGTTGGCTCGTCCATAACAATAATGTTAGGGCGCTGCATCATCAATTTACCAAATAACATACGTCCTTTTTCGCCACCAGATAAGACTTTAACTTGCTTTTTAATATCGTCTTGTGAAAATAATAATCGCCCTAAAATACTCCGTACCGCTTGCTCGTCATCGGTTGGTTGCTTCCACTGACTCATCCAGTCAAAGACCGTTAAATCTTCTTCAAACTCGTATTCATGATCTTGGGCATAATAGCCAATATTGGCATTTTCTGACCATTTTATATCACCTTGTTCAGGCGTAAGCTCGCCCATTAACGTTTTTATTAATGTGGTTTTACCAATACCGTTTGTCCCTAAAATTGCGACTTTTTCACCCACTTCAACCATTAAGTTTAAGTTTTTAAATAAGGGATCACTGTCAAAACTTTTGGTTAGGTTCTCAACGACTAATGCATTACGATAAAGCTTTTTATCTTGCTCGAAACGAATAAATGGATTTTGACGGCTTGATGCTTTTACTTCTTCCAATTGGATTTTTTCAATCTGTCTTGCGCGTGATGTGGCTTGTTTTGATTTAGAGGCATTTGCGCTAAATCGGCTTACAAAAGATTGTAGTTCACTTATTTGGGCTTTCTTTTTAGCATTATCTGCTAATAAACGCTCTCTGGCTTGCGTTGATGCAGTCATATAATCGTCGTAATTGCCTGGATAAATTCGAAGTTCGCCATAATCCAAATCTGCCATATGTGTACAGACCATATTCAAAAAATGTCGATCATGCGAAATAATAATCATCGTACTTTCGCGTTGATTTAAAGTATCTTCAAGCCAACGGATAGTATCGATATCCAAGTTATTGGTCGGTTCGTCAAGCAATAAAATATCGGGATTTGAGAATAAGGCTTGGGCTAAAAGTACACGTAGCTTCCAACCTGGAGCGATTTCACTCATAAATCCATAATGTTGCTCAATTGGAATACCCACACCTAATAATAATTCTCCTGCACGAGCTTCGGCACTATAGCCATCCATTTCGGCGTATTGGGTTTCCAAATCCGCAACTTTAAAGCCATCTTCTTCACTCATTTCGGGTAAAGAGTAGATGCGATCACGTTCTTGTTTGATCTGCCATAATTCGGTGTGTCCCATAATTACGGTATCAAGTACGGTAAACTCCTCAAAAGCAAATTGGTCCTGACGTAACTTACCTAATCGTTCATGCGGATCTAAAGCAACATTGCCTGAAGTTGGCACTAAATCGCCACCAATAATTTTCATAAAAGTGGATTTGCCGCTACCATTGGCACCAATTAGGCCATAACGGTTGCCATTACCAAATTTAACTGAAATATTCTCAAATAATGGCTTACTGCCAAATTGCATTGTAATGTTATTTGTACTTAACACGAAAATTTACTCTCTTTAACATGCGTTTGCCCAAAAGGTATCAACCTTGAGTGAAGTCGCAAAAAAATATGAATTGGCGCACATTATGCCATATTTTAAGTTTTTTGAGGATGATTGTTTTACTTAAGGTAAAAAGCAGCGCGTTATTTTCGCTTTGCTATCATTTATTTAAAACAATTAATATTTTTAAATAATTATTTAGTTCATTTTATCTTAAAATACGAGTAAACCATTACAGGAGTTTAAAAATCAAGATTATGAAAAGGGGGAATTGTTTTTTATTGTTTTGATGAAAAAGAAATAGTGTCATCATATAAAGATAAATAATTAGGAAAAAGTATTAAATATTTAAATTATGCTATTGAAGAAGGCTATTATTGCTACGAAGACAGGGTATTGTCGAATATTATTTGAATTATATAGATGTTTTCAATTGAAATTGATATTGAAGATAAACAATCAAAAAGAAAAGTAATAGATAGTGAAATAATAGAAGCATAAAAAATACATTGAGTTATTTAATAAGGTTTACACAAAAGTGGGACTGTGGAGTAAATAAGAAAAATTCAGCTAATTTTTAAGTTATTAGTATAGAGAAATGAAGAAATAAATATTATTAAAATCGCTAAATATTAATCTCAGATCTAATTTTAATTATTAATTGCTTCAATAATTTTATTGATATTCGTACTAAGATAAGTTTGAGTATATATAAAGTTTACAAGTGTTATATCAATTGATACGATGCAAACTATTTATCATTCTTTATATTAATTAACGATGTTTTATCTTATCTTTGTGACCATTGTTTGGTCATTCTCGTTTAGTTTTATTGGCGTTTATCTAAGTGGGCAGGTTGATACTTGGTTTGCAGTGGTTACGCGCGTTTTGTTAGCATTTATTACCTTTTTACCTTTTTTACGCTTTAAACATATTAAGCTTAAAACCACGTTTCTTTTAATGGGCGTTGGGGCTTGTCAATTGGGGATTATGTACTTTTTTTATTATAATTCCTTCCAATATATTTCAGTACCTGAAGTGCTGTTGTTTACTATTTTTACGCCAATTTATGTCACGGTTATTTATGATTTGTTACAACGTCACCCGTTAAGGTTTAGTTATCTTTTAACGGCAATAATAGCAGTTATTGGTGCCGCTATCATTCGTTATGATCATATTAGCTCAAACTTTATTATTGGCTTTTTATTAATTCAAGGAGCTAATATTGTTTTTGCCTTAGGGCAGGTTGGTTATAAAAGAATTATGGAAATGTACCCAATGCCCCAACATCAGGCTTTTGCTTGGGTTTACTTTGGGGCGGTAATTGTGGCCACATTAGGGTGGTTACTTTTTGGCGATGTATCAAAATTACCTACATCTAATTTACAGTGGGGCATTCTTATTTGGCTTGGGGTGATTGCATCTGGTGTTTGTTATTTTTTATGGAACTATGGCGCAACAAAAGTCGATTCTGGCACGTTGGCTATTATGAATAATGTGGTGATTCCAACAGGAATTTTAGTGAATGTGGTGATTTGGCATCAATCGCTCGATTGGCTACGCTTTATATTAGGTAGTGTAGTTATTGTGTTGGCACTCTTGCTACACTACAAAGTTAAAAACCGCTCATTATATTAAGAATAATAAGTAGTTAAGGTAAATGTGTCATAATCGATAAAATCAATGGCGTTGTGATTGAAGACAGTGCCGTTGATATTAACAAGCTTGAAGCTATAGGACCTTGTAACACTTCAAATTGCCTTGCCATCATATAACAATTTATTGCAATTGATACCGAACTGAGTAAGACCAACACTTGTAATTCTAAAGTTGGCAGCCCTAAGAGTTTGCCCATAATATAGGTAACAATCGGTAATACGGCTAATTTTAAAATACAGATAGAAGCAGTAATGAGTAATTTGTCGCGAATTTTATATTCAGAAAGTCCCATACCTAAAACAATGAGCGACAGTGGCGCTGTCATATCACTGACCATTTTGGCTGATTTATCGATAAAGTTAGGCATAGGTAGACCAATAAAATTCACAGCAATGCCTGTAAAAATACCAATAATTATCGGATTTTTAGAGACATTTTTAAATGCTTTAATAAACCCTTTGCCTGAAAATTTACCCATTTGTACAAATTCGATCGAAACTGTCGCTAATGTCCATAAAATTAAAGCATTAAAGATAACGATTATTGCCACAATAGGAATGGCTTCATCGCCAAGTAACGTTTTGATAATAGGAATGCCGACAAATACAGTATTAGTATAGATTCCTCCCATGGCAAATAGGGTACTTTGCGAACCATTTAATTTCAATAATTTTGAGGCAATCAAACACCCTATTGTAAAAACAATAAAAGATCCACCAAAAAAAACCAATAATAAGTTTATATCGATTTGTAAGTGTTCAGAAAAATGGCTCATAATCTGAAATAGCATAATCGGAAAGGCAATATAAAAGGTAAATTTGGTTAAACTGTCAGTTATTGTTTTTGACCAACGACCAATTTTTACGGCTAAATATCCTAATAGAATTAAGATAAATAAGGGCAAGGTAGATAAAAACTGTGCCCATAATGTAGTAAGAAATTCCATATCTGTTATTTTACTGGTGATTACGAGTGAAGTACCATTCTAAATCAGTTGAGCGCTTAGAATCAAATTGATAGCCTTCAAGATTAAAGCTTTTAATATCCTGATAATTGTCAATGCTGTTTTTTATAATAAAACGACTCATGAGTCCACGTGCTTTTTTAGCATAAAAACTAATGACTTTATAGGTATCTTTGCTTTGATCTAAAAAGATAGGTTGAATTATAGTTGCATTTAATTGTTTGGGTTTGATCGCTTTGAAATATTCGTTTGAGGCTAAATTGATTAATGTGCGATGTGATGATTTGGCTAGTTCATTATTAAGATATTCAGTTAATTTATCGCCCCAAAATTGATAAAGATTAGTATTATTACCATTTTTTAAGCGGATCCCCATTTCTAACCGATAAGGCTGAATTAGATCAAGTGGTCTTAAAATGCCATAAAGACCAGATAATATTCTTAAATGAGATTGTGCAAATTTTAGATCTTTATCAGTAAAATCTTCAACATATAATCCTTCATAAACATCGCCTTTAAATGCAAGTATAGCTTGTTTTGAATTTTCAATGTTAAAATCACTATGCCAATTTTGGAAGCGTTCATAGTTAAGTTTGGCTAAATTTGAACTAATGGACATTAATTGAGTTAAATCAGATACTGTCAACTTTTTACAATATTCGATGAGATCTTTAGATGCTTGTATAAATTGTGGTAAAGTATGCTGTGTTGTAATTGGAGGATTTTGGTAATCAAGTGTTTTAGCTGGTGAAATAATTGTTAGCATAAAAACATAGACCTATTGTAATTTACATCAATAGAGGGTATTTTACACTTAATCTTACAAAATAAGGAATCATAATATGAATTCAAGTAAAAAAGATATACATAATATCCACGCTTGGGCAAATCTTCGAGAAACTTCAATAGAAATTGCCGAAGCTATTTTTGAATTAGCCAATTATGACGAAACATTAGCTGAACAGATCTGGTCAGAAGGCAACGATGAAGTTTTACCACTAGCCTTTTCCAAAACTAAAGCAGATAAATTATTTTGGGGTGAACAGACTATTGAGCGTAAGAATATTTAGCATTTTAAGCCCATGCGTTAACAAATTATTGTTTAATTAAGTTAGGCATGGGCTCTATTTTATGAAGTTTAATAATGTATAATAATGATTTTTCAAAAAAGGATAAGAAATGAAAAGTATAAAGCTAATTGGTTTTTTGCTAATAGCTTATATGCCATTTTTAGCCTTTGTTGCCCCAGCGGCCCCTGTTCAAAATGAACGTGATTTACGAGCAGAATGTGGTATTTTTTCTCAAGCAGAAATGCGTGATTGCTTAAAGAAAAAAGTTATAGGTAGTCAGAAAGCCTTGCGCCAAGCAGAAGAAAAAATGGCAAATTCTCTTTCAAATTTGAAAGAAGATCGTAAATATATTCATCAGGTAAAAGTACAACTTACTGCATCAAGCCGGGATTTTGTGAAGTATCGAGATTCCCAATGTGCATTTGCTTCATCTTTAAGAGGAGGAGGCATAGGTAATACAGCTGAAATAAGTCGATTAGCCTGTATTACTGAGCTGAATAATCGACGAGCAGAACAACTACGAAATGCGTTGTCAGATATGTCCTTGAAGTAAAGCTGTCAAAGATCACTTAGAAATTTTACTTAAAATAGCTTGTTTAATTAGATAGATAAACTAATTTGAAAATATAAAGGTTTATAAAATATATTAGCATGAAAATTACTTTTTTAGGTACTAGTGCAGGTTTGCCTACTACTGAGCGTAATGTCAGTAGTATTATACTTGATCTTAGACAAGAGAAGGGGAAATTATGGTTGTTTGATTGTGGTGAAGCAACGCAAATTCAAATGCAAAAAGCTAAGTTTAGTCTTTCAAAACTCGAAATTATTTTTTTTACCCACTTACATGGTGATCACCTTTTTGGATTGCCTGGCGTTTTAACTTCCCGTTCTTTAATGCAAAACCAATCACCGCTAACATTAATTGCGCCTAAAGGCATTAAACAATTTATCGAAACTGTGATAGAAATTAGTTACTCTTGGCTAACTTATCCACTTAATATTATTGAACTAGAAGCAGATAGAACCGTATTTGAAGATGAGAAATTTTATGTTGAAGCCAAATTATTAAGACATCGTGTACCATGCTTTGGTTATCGCATAATTGAAAAAGATCGACCTGCAGCCTTAGATATTGATAAATTACGGCAAGATAATGTTAATATTGGCGCTTATTATGCTTTTTTAAAAGCAGGGAAAACAGTGACACTTGAAGATGGGCGAGTGATTGATGGTAGTAACTATCAAGGAGATATTAAAAAAGGCAAAAAGCTGGCTATTTTAGGTGATACAACACCTTGTGATGCCTCAATTGCATTGGCAAAAAATGTCGATGTGCTAGTTCATGAAGCAACGCAAGAAAAAGCGTTGGAGCAAAAAGCCATTGAGCGAGGACATTCCACCACTATACATGCTGCAAATATTGCCAAACAAGCTAATGCAAAAAAGCTTATTATGACTCATATAAGCCCTAGATACAGTTTAAATGACAATAAAAAGTTAGTTGATGAAGCAAAAGACGTTTTTGCTAATACAGAAATGGCTACCGATTTTGCAACTTTTTCCATTTAATAAAATTTCGCTGACATTATCATATCAGCGAATAAAAAAAGAGATTAAAGACAAAAATCTCTAATTAGCCTTTCTATAGTTGATTTTGTCGGTTTTAAAAACTCCATTGAAATAAATTCATCGGGTTGATGTGCTTGTTCAATAGATCCAGGTCCTAATACAATCGTTGGCGAAATTTGGTTTAGATAAGGTGCTTCGGTGCTATAGTTAACCGTTTCAGCATTATGATCTACCAATTTTTCAATATGTTTTAAGGCTGGGTGATCTTTTTTACATTCATAGCCTGGAATTGGAGCAACCTCATATTCAATAGCAATTCGATTTGGGTATTTATCCATGACGGGCTGTAATGCTTCACAAAGTGCATTATGAACTGAATCGACATTATTATCGGGTAATACACGAATATCAATGACAAGCTCACAACAACCACAGATACGGTTGGCTGCATCTCCACCATGGATAACGCCTAAATTTAGGGTAGGATAAGGTACACTGAAACCATCATTATGATATTGTTCTTTAAATTTTTGTTTTAATATTAACAAGCGTTCAATGACTAAATTCATGACTTCGATAGCATTAATACCTTTATCGGGATCGCTCGAATGCCCTGATTTGCCAATCACTTTTATCGAATTGGAGATAAAGCCCTTATGTGCACGGATTGGTATTAACGATGTTGGTTCCCCAATAATTGTGCAATCAGGTTGCAGTTGGGTATTTTTGGCAAAAAATGAAGCGCCTGCCATTGTGGTCTCTTCATCAGCAGTTGCCAAAACATAAATAGGGTTAGTGAGTTTTTTAAGATCAATATCACGCAGTGCATCTAAAATAAAAGCAAAAAAGCCTTTCATATCGGCAGAACCTAATCCATATAACTTATTGTTATCTTCAGTTAATTTAAAGGGATCTTTAGTCCATTGCCCTTCATCAAAAGGGACAGTATCAGTATGTCCACTTAACAATAAACCGCCTTTGGTTTTATTTTCGCTGTTTGAATAAGTAGCAAGCATATTATATTTATGACGAGTATTAGGAACTGGTTGAATATCAATAACAAAACCTAAATCTTCAAACCATGCAGCTAATTTGTTGATCAAAGGTTGATTAGAATAATCCATTTTTTCATTGGTAATATTGCTAATGGTTGGTGTTGAAATTAGTTCGTTATAAAGGGTTAAAAATGAAGGGAGAGCCATAAAATTACCTTTAAATGATCGAAGATATGCTTTTTTAAATGTTATAAGCATAACATTTGCCTTTTCATTTGCCTATCTCTTAATTTTATTGATTTAATTACACTATATTTAATCTTTTTTTAGCTTTTATTGCGTTTGTTTTATGAACGGATTTTATTTGTCATAAACATTTGATACTATTTAAACAATAAAGTTAAACAACCTATGACGATTTATTGTTGCGTTAAAATTTGTTATAAATTTTTTTAAAATAAGGTGTTATATGAAAAATATAAGCAGAAAATGGATTGTTATTGCAGTTGTTATTATAGCTATCATTTTTATTTTATGGCAAAAATTAAAAACTGATGGGTATGGTTCAGATTTTATTAGTGGCAACGGACGTATTGAAGCGACTGAAATCAATATTTCAGCTAAATTAGCTGGTAGAATAGAAAAAATTAATGTTGATGAGGGTGATTTTGTTAAAGCTGGTCAAGCTTTAGTTGTTATGCAAACTGATACCTTACAAGCACAACTTAATGAAGCTCAAGCTCAATATCGCCAAGCGGTTAGCAATGAAGCAAGTGCTAAAGCGCAAGTGGCATTAAAAATGAGTGATAAAGTTGCAGCACAAGCAGGTGTAAGCCAAAAGGAAAGTGACTTAGATATTGCCTCAAAACATCTACAACGAACTGCTGCCCTATATCAAAAAGGGGCAATATCTATTCAACAATTTGATGATGATACAGCTAAAGTAAACAATGCTAAAGCAGCATTAGATTCTGCCAAATCACAAGTTACTGCCGCTGATGCTGCAATTGCTGTGGCCCAAGCCGGTGTTGATAGCGCCACATCGGCAATCAATGTTGCAAGTGCTAATATTAGAAGAATTCAAGCTGATATCGATGATAGTACTTTAAATGCCCCTGTTGACGGTCGTATTCAATACCGAATTGCACAATTAGGCGAAGTTTTACCTTCAGGCGGAAAAGTATTAAATTTAGTTAATTTGTATGATGTTTATCTCACATTCTTTTTACCTGAAACAGTCGCAGGTAAAGTGGGTATTGGTGATGAAGTGAGATTGATTTTAGATGCACTACCAGATAAATCAATTTCTGCCAAAATATCGTTTGTATCAAGCGTTGCGCAATTTACTCCTAAAACAGTTGAAACTAAAGATGAGCGTCAGAAATTGATGTTTAGAGTAAAAGCGCAATTAAGCCCTGAATTATTAAAATGCTTTATTAATCAAGTAAAAACAGGCTTGCCGGGTGTGGCTTGGGTAAAACTTGATTCAAAAGCTCCGTGGCCGTCTGGCTTATCTGATGTTGCAAAATGTCCAACAAAATAATTAGGGATAGCATATGTCAGAATCCGACAATAAGGATTTAGCTTTATCAACCGAAGCTAAATCGCTCGACGATGCAGTGGTAAAAGTTAGTGATGTATCGCTGTATTATAAGAAGAACCTTGCTCTTGATAATATCACTTTAGCTATACCACCAAGATGTATGGTTGGATTGATAGGACCAGACGGTGTTGGAAAATCAAGTTTATTATCATTAATTGCTGGTGCGCATGTTATTCAAGATGGTTTAGTATATGTGCTTGATGGTGATATGAAAGATAAAATACACCGTAAAAATGTTTGCACACGTATTGCTTATATGCCGCAAGGATTGGGCAAAAACCTTTATCCTACTTTATCAGTTGAAGAAAATTTGCAATTTTTTGCTCGTCTGTTTGGTAATGATGCTGCTGAGCGTCGTCGCCGTATTGATGAATTAACGCATAGTACTGGGTTATACCCATTTTTATCAAGACCAGCAGGGCGACTATCTGGTGGTATGAAGCAAAAAGTTAGCTTATGTTCGGCTTTAATCCACGATCCTGATTTGTTAATTCTTGATGAACCTACAACTGGCGTAGATCCACTTTCAAGAGCTCAATTTTGGCAGTTAATTAACAAAATTCGTAAACAAAGACCACAAATGAGCGTGATTGTTGCAACAGCATATATGGACGAAGCACAAAATTTTGATTGGTTGGTGGCGATGTATGGCGGTAAGATTCTTGAAACTGGTACACCAAAATCCTTACTAGCTAAGACAGGAAAAGATAATTTAGATGATGCATTTATTCAGCTAATGCCAGAAAGCGCTAGACAAGGTTATCAAACTGTCGAAATTCCACCTTTAGATCTTAATAAAGATTTGCAAACAGCCATAGAAGCAAAAGATTTAACTAAACAGTTTGGTAATTTTATTGCAGTTGATCATGTTAATTTTTCAATTAAACAAGGTGAAATATTTGGTTTTTTAGGTTCAAATGGCTGCGGTAAATCAACCACCATGAAAATGTTAACGGGTTTATTACCGATTTCATCAGGAGAAGCATGGTTATTTGGTAAACCTGTTGACGCTAGTGATATTAACGTTAGGCGTCATTTGGGGTATATGTCTCAGGCATTTTCTTTATATAGTGAGTTAACGGTCAAACAAAATTTAGTTCTACATGCACGCCTGTTCGGTATTGAAGAAAGTAAAATACCTGCTCGCATTGAAGAATTACTGAGGCGTTTTGGTTTAGAACAAAACGCACAAGATTTGCCCGATAGTTTACCTTTAGGGGTAAAACAACGACTTTCATTGTCAGTTGCAGTTGTACATAATCCACAAATACTTATCCTTGATGAACCAACATCAGGCGTCGACCCCATTGCTCGTGATGACTTTTGGCGTTTAATTATTGAGCTTTCACGACAAGATAAAGTAACGGTATTTATCACAACTCACTTTATGAATGAAGCAGCAAGATGCGATAGAATATCGTTAATGCATGCTGGTAAAGTATTAGCTAGCGACACGCCTGATAATATCATCAGTTCAAAAAAGGCTAAAACATTAGAAGATGCTTTTATTCAATATCTTATTGATGCAGGTGCTGATGATAGTAATGAAGAAAAACAATCCACCGAAGTGACTCTAAAAACAACAACCAATAATTCCTCCCAAACAGCTTCACAAAATTTTCTCTTAAAAGGATTTAGTTTTACCCGTATGATAGGTTGTTTATGGCGTGAAACATTGGAATTATCTCGTGATCCATTGCGAGCCTTATTAGCGTTATTAGGAGCAGCAATTTTAATGTTGGTTATGGGGTATGGCATTACCATGGATGTTGAAGAATTACGCTTTGCGGTGCTTGACCGCGATCACACAGTAATTAGTGAAAATTACTCTCTTAACTTAGCTGGCTCTAAACGCTATTTTATTGAAAAAGCACCGATAACTGATTATAACAATATGGATGCTCGTTTACGCAGTAATAATATTGCATTAGCTATTGAAATTCCCCCCAATTTTGGTCGAGATATAAAGCGAGGTGATCCTGTTGATGTTGGTATTTGGATTGACGGAGCTATGCCAATGCGTGCTGAAACCATTAAAGGTTATGTCCAAGGCATGCACCTTAATTGGTTAAATGAAAAAATAAAAGAAACGACAGGAAAAGTACCCACAAGTTTAGCGAATATAGAAACTCGTTATCGTTATAATCCTGATATTAAAAGCTTACCTTCAATGGTACCAGCTATTATTCCAATTTTATTATTAATGATCCCTTCGATGCTTGCTGCGTTATCTGTTGTGCGTGAAAAAGAAATGGGATCAATCATCAATTTATATGTAACCCCAGTAACTAAAGCCGAATTTTTGTTAGGTAAACAAGTACCTTATATTATTATTTCCATGTTTAGCTTTTTATTATTGCTCGTTATGGCAATCACAATATTTGGTGTACCGATAAAAGGAAGTTTGTTTACTTTATGCCTTGCTGCTTTTACTTATTGCATTATTTCAACGGGGCTAGGTTTATTGGCTTCAACCATAACACGTAGCCAAATTGCGGTTATCTTTTTAACGTGTGTGGGCACTATGTTACCTGCGATTCAATTTTCTGGCTTACTTAATCCAGTTGCATCATTAGAAGGTGGAGGGCGTTACATTGGTGAAGTTTATCCAACTACCCACATGCTGATCATCGCAAGAGGTGTATTTAACAAAGCACTTGGCTTTATCGATTTGCATAATTCCATATTTGCTTTATTAATAACAATACCGATTGTGCTTGGTGCCAGTATTTTTCTTCTTAAAAAGCAGGAAGGGTAGATATTATGCAAAGTTTAATCAATATTTATCGTTTAGGCATAAAAGAGTTATGGGGATTATTACGTGACCCAATCATGCTACTATTAATCGCTTACTGCTTTACTTTTGACATCTATACTGCTGCAACCGCAACATCTGATTCATTGCATCATGCATCTATTGCAATTGTAGATGAAGATGATTCACCACTATCTAGGCAAATTATTGCGGCTTTTTATCCCCCAATGTTTAACAAGCCAGTTAAATTATTCTCGATGGATGATGTTGACCGTGGAATGGATACTGATAGCTACACGTTTGCCCTTAATATTCCACCTAATTTTCAACGTGATGTACTTAATAACCAAAGCCCTAAAATTCAACTTAATATTGATGCAACACGAATGGGGCAAGCTTTTGTAGGTAATGGTTATATTACTCAAATTATTACTGGCGAAGTGAGTGAATATGTAAACCGTTATAGCAATACAACAAATTTACCAGTTAATATTCAAGTTCACACAGTATTTAACCCAAATTTAACTCGTTCTTGGTTTGGTTCGGTAATGGAAATTATCAATATTGTAACAACATTATCGATAATCTTGACGGGTGCTGCTTTAATGAAAGAACGTGAACATGGCACAATTGACCATCTTCTTGCCATGCCAGTTACTCCCTTTGAAATTATGGTATCAAAAATTTGGTCAATGGGGCTTGTGGTATTAATATCAACTTGGATTGCCCTTTTGGTTGTTGTAAAAGGTTGGCTCAATGTTCCTATTGTTGGATCACTATCATTATTTCTTATCGGTGCGGCACTACATCTTTTTGTGACAACGTCACTTGGTATTTTTATGGCAACAATTGCAAAATCCACCGCTCAATTTGCAATGTTACTTATTTTAGTTTTACTGCCGCTACAAATGTTATCTGGCGGCAGTACTCCTAAAGAAAGCATGCCAGAAATCGTTCAAAATATTATGTTAATTGCTCCAACCACTCATTTTGTTGAATTAGGGCAGGCAATACTGTATCGCGGTGCCGGCATAGAGGTAGTTTGGACATCATTTGCTTGGTTATTGGCAATTGGTACCGTGTTCTTTTTAATTGCTTTAAAGCGTTTTCGCAGTTCAATTGTCAATATGGGATCGTAAGGAAATTAATAATAAAAACGACAAAGTACAGTATTTAAAATATTTGGATTTTGTACTTAAAAAATCACATTCTATAATTTAATTACTGTCCTAATTGCCACTCTATCTAAATTAATAGATCAATTTTATAATTATATGAAAAAATATTGACTGTTTAAAAAAATCGTATATTACCTTACACAAATTAGTTAATCACCATCATATTTTTATGCATGTATTGTAAGTTAACTTTTATGCATACAAGGAAACGAAAATTGATATGAAGGAGATATTTGCCAATACCCTTACTTCAATAGTTAGCAAAATTGCATATTAATCAATATTCTTTGTCAATTGATGTGTTGGAGTCTTCAACAAATATTTCAGTATTATTTCATACACAAAACCTATTGCCACAACAGAGTAAAATAAGTTGATTTAATGCGCTTGATAAAACTAAAACACTTTACGGTGTGATTACGGAATTTAATCTAGTGATCAAGACTATTAAATTGTGCTCGAACCAAGAATGGTATTACTTGACAACAATACCCAAGCTTAGCAAAGAGATAACCTAAATTGATCTAATCAAATTGGCGAGTACTTATTACAGGGGGGGGTATTCTCATGGATTAACAAATCGAAGCAATCAAAGTATTTTTACTTTCATGACGCTACGGTATGGCAATCTACTGGCTAATGAAAAAATCAAAGCGGTGGTTGATGAAAGAAAACAGATTATGCATTTACACGACTAACGAACTAATAAATAAAGAATGGTAGTCAAGTAAGCTTTATTTAAATAAAGGCTGTAAAGAAATTTTTATGACAAAGGAAAAAAAGCAGGACACTTGAAAAAAGTTAATGAAGGGTACTGGCGATAGAGGAACTTATTTAGATGTTCGAGCTTTTAGGCATAATAATATTGTGGTGCAAACGGCAAAAGCCAAGATAGATAAAAAACTATCGAAATTAAATAAGTTATTAATACCAGATTCAGATATCGTGTTTACCTAGGAAAATGAAGCTAGGTTTGTTGTGGGGGGCTAAACATGATGTGACCACATCGGTTGTTTCCTATGAGCAATCGTGTTGATCTCGCTGTTTTATATTATGAAGGATTAAAGTGCGATGAGGAGAAATAATAACAGCCAACTAATTGATGAAATTTATATTACCTATTTCACAATGCTCCATAAATAATTTACATTATATTAGATTTTTATTAATTAATTTAAAACATAATTCACAATAACTTGAATTATTTATTCACTGCTATATATATAATCACTAATAACGTTAATTTTAAGTATCAAAGTAAATGTATAAATTAGTCAGTTTGTTATCTTTAGTAGTGGTATTTTTTATGATCAAAGATATCGTATAAAAAAGTACCATTTAGATAAAATAGTTAACATATTGATTTTTACCATAATTTAACACTTATTCTTTTTGTTTAATTGACTATTGTTTTTTATAGATAAAATTTATTTTTTTGATTTTTATCAAATAAATTTTTTATGTTTTTTGCTTTTTTAAGTAAGTTAGTCTTTCTTGTTTTACACAAGGTTGAGAAGAATAAGTATAATATTTTCTAAGTGATGATATTTGACGTTTAAATATGCCAAGAGTTGTAATATTAATAATGTCTTTATTTAAATACGCTAAAAATCAAATAGCGTTAAGTTATCTCAAGTTTTAAACAAGGTGGAATGTAGTTTTGTAATTAATAGCGTATATTCGATTTTGTTACCCCTTATTTTTGCTCGGTCATAAATAGAAAATCTAGTCCAAAGTTACCGAATCGTTACCGAATTTGTATTTTAAGTAATATTATTTTAGGAGTTTTAAAAAATGAATCTAATCTGGTCAGCAGTTGGACAAGTAGTAAGTTCTTGTCTTCCGGTATTTTTATTAATTTTTCTTGGTTGGTTGTGTGTACAACAAAAGATATTTACGAAAGATTCTAAGAAATTATTGTCTGGACTTGTATCAAATTTTGTATTTCCAGCTTTACTTTTTGTACATACGTCACATGCCAAACCATCGGAAATATTTAATGGTATTTGGATGGTTACTTTTTTCTGCGCAATGTCTTTTTTGTGGATAATTTGTTTTTTAACTAATAAATACATCTTGCATAAAGAATTAAAATCAACAGCGATGAGCTCAATGTTATGTTGTTTCCCTAATATGGGGGGAATGGGAGTACCATTTTTAACTTTAATGTTAGGTGCATCTTCAACTATTTTTGTTGCGATAGCTAACTTTGTTGTGGCGTTATCATTGATTCCAATAACCATTTTCTTATTAGAGTTATGCGATACAAAAATATCTGGCGGTAAAGTAACTGCCGATATGGTATTAAGTGCTGTGAAAAGCTCACTAATGAAACCTATGTTTTTAGCCGTTATTCTGGGGTTAATTGTAAGTTCGACTAATGGTACTACTACTTGGTTACCAAAATTTGTCATGGATACTTTTGAAATTACATCAGGTGCTTGTAACTTTATATCATTACTTGCAGTTGGAGTTGGTATTTATGGTGTTAAATTGAATTTTTCCAGAGCATTGGTAATTAATATTTTGTTAAAAAGTTTTTTAACACCTGTGGTTGCGCTTTTCGCTGTATATCTTTTTGGAATAACAGGCAAAGATGCTGAAGCATTAGTTTTCTTATTGGCAATGCCTACTGCATCAACTGCGGTTATTTTGGCTTACAATTGGAATGTTGAACAAGAACATGCGTCAAGTATTTTCTTTGCTTCAACAGTGTTATCAATATTTATTCTGCCAACATTATTGCTTATTATGGAATTTACTATTCCTGGTGTGTAATAAAGATTTAAATATATCACCTTATTTGATTTTATTAGCTAACTAAGGCATTTTTCATTTATTTTTAATGGAATCTTTTATAAAAGATATCTGATATTTTAGGGATTATCTTTTTATTTCATCCTATAAAAAACGGGTTTTTAACCCGTTTTCTTTTTTGTGTACTTTTTATGTCTTGGGGCATTTAACAGCAATATTTTTACTTTGCTAAGCTCACTTTCTAAACTGTTTTTAATTATATTCTTTTCGTTGTTTATTTATTTCTAGCAATAAAAACCGCCCGCATTGGAGCAGGGTAGCCTTCAACTGTTTTGCTTGAATCATTAGGATCTAAAAAGTCAGCAAGTGAATCAGATGTCATCCATTCTGTTTTTCGTTGTTCATCCACGCTGGTTAGCGATATATCAACCATTTTGACATTCATAAAGCCACATTTCTGTAGCCAGTTAATCATTGTTGGTACTGACGGAATAAAATAAACATTACGCATTTGCGCATAACGTTCACCCGGCATAAATGCTTGATGTTCATTGCCGTCAATGACTAATGTTTCTAAAACCAATTGCCCACCTTCAACAAGTTGATCTTTCAATTGGAATAGGTGATCGAGTGGTGATCGTCTGTGATATAATACGCCCATTGAAAATACAGTATCAAAAGCATTAAGTTTAGGTAAGGCTTCAATACCAAGCGGTAAAAAGTGAGCACGTTGATCATTGCCTAATAGTTTGCGGATAGCTTCAAATTGACATAAATAAAGCGCCATAGGATCAATACCTATAGCCAGTTTAGCCCCAGCTCCTACCATTCTCCATAAATGATAACCACTGTTACAGCCAACATCTAATACTGTTTTTCCTTTTAAATTATCAATATGATTGATTAAACGTTCCCATTTCCAGTCTGAACGCCATTCGGTATCAACATGAATACCATATAAGTGAAAAGGTCCTTTACGCCATGGCATCATATTTTTGAGTAATTGGGTAATACGTTGTTGTTCACCAGTAGACAATGGCTCATCTGAATAGGTTGTTACACCGTGTAATAAGTCAATTTGATAAGGTTCAATAGAAGGTAAATGCTTAATGCTATTTAACCATTGGTTAAAACGATTGTCGATATTTTGTCGTTGCCAACTCGCAAGCTGAGCTGGTAATACTTCTAACCAGCTGCTAAGTTTACTTTTTGCTATAATCTGGTAAAAATCACCAAAATCAATCATTCTTGTTTCCTTATTCAATTACACTAAATTAAAACGTTATTTTATGGCAATGATAGAGCCAAAATTAAAACATTGGAACCAGGTATCTATGTGTTCAAAACCTGCATTATAAAGGCGTTCTTTGTGGGTATCTATCGTGTCAGTTAGCATGACGTTTTCTAACATATTTCGTTTTTGACTGATTTCAAGTTCGCTATAGCCATTTGCACGTTTGAAGTCGTGGTGCATATTGAACAATAATTCATTTATGGTGAGATCTGAAAAATTAAACTTTTCTGACAATACTAATATGCCATTTGGATTTAGCGCATTATAAATTTGAGTTAAAACATGTTGCCGATTTTCAGGACTTAAAAATTGTAACGTAAAATTGAGTACCACCATTGATGCATTTTGCATATTGATATTACAAATATCATCGCAAATAATATCTACAGGTGTTTTGGATTTATATGATTCTATATGGCGCTTACAACGTTCAACCATTGGTGGAGAATTATCAACAGCGATAATATGACAGTTATCTTGCGTAACATTACGACGAATAGACAATGTAGCTGCTCCAAGTGAACAGCCTAAATCATAAATAGTCGAATTGGGTTGTACAAACCGTTCGGCTAACATGCCAATCATTGAAATAATATTAGAATAGCCTGGAACGGATCGTTGAACCATGTCAGGAAATACTTCAGCTACTTTTTCATCAAAAGTCCAATCACCTAATTTATCGATAGGTGCAGAAAATAATTGATCTTTTTTAAAACCCATAGAAGTTATTGATACTATCAAAAAAATAATTCTGTTATGATAACACTTTTTATGTTTATTTGATGTGACTTTATGAATTTTGTAGTTGTTTTAACATGTTTGGTGTGTGTTTTTATTGCTGTTTATTTAGGAAAGCGTTTGCAATTTTGGTTAGATCTTAATTTAAGTGGTTTTTTTCTAATTGTCTATTGGCTAGGGATATTTGCGCTAGGTATCGCTTTTTTACTTTCTAAATTATTTATTAATTTTACCAGTTATTTTTCTCTGTTAGTTGCTTTGATTGTTTGTTTAGTTTACACCTCATTAATTTTTGATGCTATTTATTTGTTAAGTAAAAAAAAATTTAAACCCGATTTTATGTTGAGCTCTGTCTATCTTGGTTGTACTGCTGTGATTTTTATTTTCGGTAATCAAATGGCAACAAATTCAAAAATTGTTCATTATCAAGTTAAAATCAATAAACAAGCGAATGCGGATCATTTACGAATTGTTCAATTAAGTGATATTCATATTAACGAAATGACACGGCACAAGTTTATTCAACAAATGGTTAATAAAGTCAATGAGCTTAATGCAGATTTTATTGTTATTACAGGCGATACTATCGATAAAAAATTGAGTCCTTTCGTTAAAGATGAATTTAATCAGCAAATGAAAGAATTAAAATCTAAATATGGGACATATGTTATATTTGGCAATCATGAATACTTGGAAACTAAAGGTGAAAAGGATAAGGAGCAAAATCTTATCACAGCTTTTAAACAAGCCAACATGAATGTATTGAAAGATGATATTATCTATTTGAATGATTTAGGCATAACACTAATTGGTCGAGACGATTTTTCATCGTCATCATATGAGGTTACCCGTGCTTCACTTTCTGATCTGATGCTTTTTTCAGATACTTCTTCGCCAATTATTTTGCTTGATCACCAACCTAAGGATCTTGCTGAACCAGCTAATTTAGGCGTTGATTTGATGATTTCTGGTCATACACATGGTGGGCAGATTTTCCCCGTTAACTTTTTGGCTGATTTAATGTATAAAAATGCTTATGGTATGTATCAAGATATCCAGCACCACTTTACCAGTATTGTAAGTAATGGATATGGTTTTGGTAGTTTGCCAATTCGTTTTATGACTCGTTCTGAAATTGTGGTTATTGATGCGAGCTTCGATAAAAAAGTAGATAAATTAAAATATGAAACTAAATAGGAAGTGATTTTGACTTATCAATTTATTACTAATAATGAACAATTAGTGAATTATTGTTTAAAAATCAACAATAGTTCCGCTATAGCTTTAGATACTGAGTTTGTTAGAACTCGAACATTTTATCCGCATTTGGGATTATTACAGATTTTTAATGGTGAATTTGCGGCACTTATCGATCCCATTTCTATCACTGATTGGCAAGCTTTTGAAGCTATATTAAATGATCCTATGATTGAAAAATATTTTCATTCTTGCAGTGAAGATATTGAGGTTTTTTTGCATCATTTTAATTGTATTCCTTCCTCGATAATTGATAGTCAAATATTGGCTTCTTTTTTAGATAATCCGTTAAGTAGTGGTTATGCTAGTTTAGCTAAAAAATATTTAGGCGTTGATCTTGATAAAAGTGAAACTCGTACTGATTGGTTAAAACGTCCCCTTACCGAGAAACAATGCCAATATGCTATTAATGATGTGCTTTATCTTTTTCCATTAATGGAAAAATTGAAAATGCTATTAGCTGATCAAAATTGGTTAGATGCTGCTTACCAAGAATGCCAAATGGTGATTGCGCGTAAAAGTGAAGTGATGTCCCCTGATGATGCCTATTTAACTATTAAAAATAGTTGGCAATTAAAAGGCAAAAATTTAGGACAATTATTTAAAATTGCACGTTTCCGATACCAATTGGCAAAACAACAAGATATCGCTTTAAATTTTGTCATACATGAAGAGGTTTTGTGGAAGATTGCACGGTATTTGCCGTCATCATTAGCTGAACTAGATAAATTAGGAATGAAAGGAAAAGAAATTCGCTTATATGGGCAGAAAATTCTCGATATTTTATCCGAACCGATACCAGAGGTACCACCTATTCGTAGAATTAATACTTATCCCGATTTCAAGAAGATCTCGGATGAATTAAAAAAAGCGGCTCAAATGATTTCATCAAAAACAGGGCTTAATCAAGATTTACTGCTTTCGCGCCGATTAATTAATCAATATATTAAATGGAAAATTGATAAAAAAGGTGACGTACCAGAAATACTAACTGGTTGGCGTCAGCCCTTGTTTAGTGAATATTGTTTGTGATTTCAGTATGCTATTTTTTAAAATAGTTCAGGCTAGCTCGCTTAACATCGATTCAACAATTAAGGAAGACTGTTTTGCTGCGAGTTTTAAAAATGATTGGAAATCCATTGCAGATTCATTATCACCATTATCTGAAATTGCTCTTACTACTACAAACGGTACCTTAAATAGCCAGCAGACATGCCCAATTGCTGCGGCTTCCATTTCTACTGCTATGGCATTTGGAAAGGTTTGTTTGATTCGTTCTAATGTATCTTTACCATTAATAAATGTATCACCACTACCAATTGATCCTTCAACTGCATTAACACCTTGTTTTTTTATACATGATTTGGCTAATGATTGATATTGTTGGCTCGCTTCAAATACAACTGGGCAACCGGACATTTGTCCTGGTTTATAACCAAAAGCGGTTAAATCGACATCATGATAAAATACGTCTTTTGATACGATAATGTCACCAATATTGAGTTCGGTTGAAAGTCCTCCAGCTGAACCCGTATTAATAACGGCATCAACCTTGTAATTATTTAATAATAATGTTGTGCCTGAAGCTGCGGCTACTTTACCAATGCCTGATTGAAGTAGAACTATTTCACAACCAGCAATTTGCCCAAGGTGAAAATCGCAACCTAAATGGCGTTCAATTTGATAATGGGTAATTTTACTTTTTAATATAGCAACTTCTTCTTCCATTGCGGCAATAATAGCGATTTTCATACAATCCTCTTTCTTTTACTTACGGTAACTTCTATTTAGGTGTGATATCATAATTGCAGTAGATTAACTTGACAATATGTGAGTAAAACGGAGATAAAAATTGAAGACAATTTTTATTACTGGCTGTTCAAGCGGGATAGGACTTATTTCAGCCATTGCATTAAAAAAACGAGGTTATCGTGTTATTGCATCTTGTCGCAAGGCATCTGATCAGCAACATTTGATTGAACAAGGCTTTGAAACGGTATTACTTGATTTAGATGATTCTAATTCCGTTAAACAAGCTGCTAAGGAAGTATTAGCATTAACTGGTGGAAAATTATATGCGTTATTTAATAATGCGGGATTTGGTCTGTATGGGCGATTAAAAACAATTAGCCGAGAGCAGCTAGAATCGCAATTTTCAACTAATTTTTTTGGAGTACATCAGTTAACGCAGTTACTACTTCCTGCCATGCTTGAACAAAATGAAGGCCGTATTATTCAAACAAGTTCAATTGTCGGTATTGTTGCAACTCCTGGTAGAGGTGCTTATTCAGCAAGTAAGTATGCCTTAGAAGCTTGGTCTGACGTTTTGAGATTAGAATTAGCTGATACCAATGTCAAAGTTTGCTTAATTGAGCCAGGTCCGTTAAAAACTCATTTTTCACAAAATGTGAATCAAACGGAACAATCAAATATTATTAAAAATCCACCGATAGCTAAGCGATTTACGTTATCACCGGAAGCCATATTACCATGTTTATTTGATGCGTTAGAGCATTCAGCGCCTAAAATACGTTACAGGGTAACAAAGGTAACCAAGCTTGCTGCATTTGCTAAACGTTTGCTTCCTGATAAATTAATGGATAGAATTTTAATTAATAAATAATGAATCAAAATATTCTTAGGACACAATATGCAAAATCAATTTATTTTTGAAGTTAATCAACAAAACTTTCAAGAAGTTATAGAAGGTTCATCTAAATATCCCGTATTATTTTATTTTTGGTCTTCAAGAAGCCCAGATTATGAAGCTATGACACAAACATTAACAAAGCTTGCTAATAAACACCATGGGCAATTTATTTTAGCTAGTGTTAATTGTGATGAAGAGCAAATGTTAGCAGCACAATTTGGTTTACGTGCTATTCCTACTGTTTATTTATTTAAAGATGGTCAACCTATAGATGGCTTTCAAGGACCTCAATCTGAAGAAACCATTAAAGCTTTTTTAGAAAAAGTACTACCAAATGAAGATGAACTTAAATTAATTGAAGCTCAAAATTTATTTCATGAAGCTAAATATGAAGAAGCATTACCACTTTTACGTCAAGCTTGGAAATCACTTACCGATCATTTGGGGAAACCAAGAACAGATATTGCATTAATGTTAGTGAAATCACAAATTGAACTTAAACAGCTAAGTGAAGCAAAAGAAGTACTTGCAACTATTCCTCTACAAGATCAAGATTCAAGTTATCACGGATTACAAGCCGAAATTGAACTACTTGAACAAGCAGCTAACTCGCCTGAGTTACAGCAATTGCAATCAGAGTTTGCTCAACATCCTGATAATGTTGAACTAATGATTCAATTATCTTCACAATTAATGCATGTAGGACGTCATGAGGAAGCATTAGAGCTGTTATTTAAACCGCTGACAAAAGATCTTAACGCCGGTGATGGGCAAGTAAAGAAAACATTACTTGATTTACTAGCCGCATTAGGAACAAGTAATCCGTTGGCCAGCAGTTATCGACGTAAATTGTATACTTTATTATATTAAGATTTATGAAATTTAATAAAATGGCTTCAATCATAAACTATTGTTGAAGCCATTTTATTTAGTGTTCGATAATGCGAGGAAAATCTTCGTTACTGCGCAATGTTAAAACTTCAACGCCATTTTCAGTAACTAAGATAGTGTGTTCATATTGAGCCGAAAGTCCATGATCTTTGGTTTTAACTGTCCAACCATCTTTCATCGTTCGAGTACGCCAATCGCCCGTATTGACCATAGGTTCAATTGTAAAGGTCATGCCTGGTTTTAAAATTACACCACCATCATCAGCATCATAATGTAATACTTGTGGTTCATCATGATAAACTTTTCCAATTCCATGACCACAGTATTCACGTACTGATGAAAAGCCAAACTTTTCAACATATTTTTGAATTGTTTTACCAATTTCTTTTAGACGAATACCCGGCTTTATTATCTTAATCGCTTCATATAAGCTATTTTGGGTAACTTGACATAGCTTTTCACCTGTGACAGTCGGTTTCCCAGCAATATACATTTTAGATGTATCGCCATGATAGCCATCTTTGATTACAGTGACATCAATGTTTAAAATATCACCATTCTTTATTTTTTTTTCAAAATTTGGAATGCCGTGACAAACAACATCATTTATTGATATACAGCTAGTATGTTGGTAGCCATGATAACCAATATTTGCAGGAATAGCTTTTTGGACATTAACAATGTGTTCATGGCAGATTTTATCAAGCTCGCCTGTACTAATACCAGGTTTTACATAAGATTCAATCATTTCTAAAACTTCAGCAGCAAGTTTGCCTGCTATACGCATTTTTTCGATTTCTTCTGGGGTTTTTAACTTAATAGACATTAAATTGTTCCTGTAATGTTAATGAACATATCCTATCATATACCGTTATTTCGTCAAATAAATGGAAGTGATTAATTAAGTATATGATTCATATTAAATCGATTTTAATTCCACTTACTGTAACGCTGAAACAGTATATATAACTAAAACTACTGATTATTAAGGTTGATTAGGTATATAATAATTAATTATAAAAAGAGGTTTTTACGATGCAATGTAGCTATTATCAACAAAAAAAATGTTTATCATGTCATTGGCTTGACCATCCTTATCAAATACAATTAGAACAAAAGCAAACAATGCTAATTGAGCAGCTAAGTGAATTTAATCCTAAAGAAATTAAAGAGCCTTTGGCAAGTAAAAAACATGCTTTTCGTAATAAAGCTAAAATGGCTGTATTAGGTACAGTTGAAAAACCCATATTAGGTATTCAAACAGGCGATCAAGCTATTGATCTGTGTGATTGTCCTCTTTACTCTAACAATATGCAAAATATTCTAAAAATTGTAAGAACATATATCAGAAAACAAGGATTAGTGCCTTACAATATCAATAAGCGAAAAGGAGAGCTAAAATTCGTTATTATCACTGAGAGTATTTGTGATGGAATAAGTAGTTTTATGTTGCGATTTGTTTTGAAGTCACCAAAATTTTTTGAAAAAATTAAGAATTCTTTTAATCAATTACAAGATAAAATTCAAAATCTGCAAGTTGTTTCAATTAATATTCAACCTAATCATTCAGCTATATTAGAAGGGGATGAAGAGATAGTTTTAACCAATAATTCTTTTCTATCAATAACATTAAATAATATTCCTCTTTTTATAAAGCCTAAAAGCTTTTTTCAGACAAATACCGATGTTGCCTCCAATCTTTATCAAACAGCAAGTGACTGGGTCACCGATTTGAATATACATTCGATTTGGGATCTTTTTTGCGGTGTGGGTGGATTTGGTTTACATTGCTTGAATAATTTATCAAAAAATGATGTTCAATTAACAGGAATTGAAATAAATTCAGATGCAATTGAATGCGCAACAAAATCAGCTAACGAACTCGGTTATAAGCAAATATTTTTTAAATCATTAGATGCTACTCAATATGCGATTACCAATCAGAATATCCCTGATTTAGTTTTGTTAAATCCACCAAGACGAGGAGCAGGGAAGCAATTAATCCAGTATCTTGAAGAGATGAAACCAAACTATATTTTATATTCAAGTTGTAACTTATCTTCGCTTGTTGAGGATTTAAAGTTGTTAAATGATTATCAAATTACCAAATCAAAATTATTTGATATGTTCCCCCATACCGCACATATGGAAGTTTTAATTTTGTTAGAAAAAAAAGATCATATGCAAAAATAAACTGCTTTAATGTATCAATTTATCATTATTTTAATTGCAATTAACTAATCCTATCTATGAAATAGATAAAAATGTATGTTGTGAGTTTTATTTTTACCTATTGAAATAGATAGAGTTATTTTTTTATTTAGTTTTTGAAATGCTTTTGTTCATTTCAGCTATTCTTAAAATATCAAAATCATCTATAGTAACTAGTAAATTATGATAATATTAATGCTATAAATAATTAAATTAGGAAAAGCTAGATTATGATTCCTGATGTTTCCAAAGCGCTTAGTTGGTTAGAAAAACATTATACTATTTTACAGGGGATTCAACGAGGTTTAGAACGTGAAACTTTGCGTATTTTACCTGATGGATCATTGTCGAAAACTTCCTTTCCTTCAAAAATTGGGTCAGCGTTAACTCATCCTTGGATAACAACTGATTTTGCTGAATCAATGTTAGAGTTTATTACACCAGTTAATACCAATATTGATTATATGCTGTCTTTTTTACGGGATTTGCATCGTTATGCTAGCATAAGCATTGGAGATGAAATGTTGTGGCCATTAAGTATGCCTTGTTTTCTTGCAAATGAAGATGACATTATTTTAGCCCAATATGGTACTTCCAATGAAGGGCGATTTAAAACGCTATACCGTGAAGGGTTAAAAAACCGCTATGGCGCAATGATGCAAACGATTTCTGGAGTACATTATAATTTTTCATTACCTACCGCATTTTGGCAGGCAAGAAACGGTATCAAAAATATTGAAGAAGGTAAAACTATAATATCTGAAGGTTATTTTACCTTGATTCGCAATTATTATCGTTTTGGCTGGGTAATTCCGTATTTATTTGGTGCTTCGCCATCAATATGTTCTCCATTTATTCAAGATCCAGAAAAAGCCAAATCCTTCATTGAGCAAACAAATGGTAATTGTTATCTACCTTATGCAACTTCGTTAAGGTTAAGCGATATCGGTTATACGAATAGTGCTCAGAAACAATTAGGTATTACTTTTAATCATTTGGATTCTTATGTAGCGGGATTGAAACGTGCAACTCATACTAAATCTGCTGAGTTTAGTAAATTAGGTATTAAAGTAAATGGCCAATATCGCCAATTAAATGATAATATTTTACAAATAGAAAATGAGTTTTATGGACCAATTCGCCCTAAACGAGTGACCAGAGCAAATGAAACACCTTCAGATGCGCTCTTACGTGGTGGAATTGAGTATATTGAAGTACGTGCGCTTGATGTTAATCCTTTCTCACCAATAGGTATTACTGAAGAACAAATTCGTTTTATTGATTTATTTTTGATTTGGTGTGCATTAGCTCCAGCTCCAGAAATGAGTAGCCAAGAACTTGAGTGCGCTAAGATGAATTGGAATAAAGTAATTATTGAAGGGCGAAAGCCGGGGCTTGAAATTAGTATAGGTTGTGATAGTTATCGAAAACCTTTGTCCAAAGTAGGGCACGAATTATTTAAAGATTTACTTCGTGTTGCCGATGTTTTAGATCACCAAAATGGTCATCAACATTACCGTAAGGTCTGTGAACGTTTGGATTTGATGTTTGAACAACCTGAGTTAACTTTATCAGCAAGGACGCTACAAGCAATTAGCGATCTAGGTACATCAAAGTTTGGGGTAGCTTTAGCTAACCAATATAAAAGGCAGCTTATTTCAGAACCTTTAACTTTATTAACAGATAATGATTTTGTTCAACAACATCATTTATCGCTTGAAAAACAAAAAATAAAAGAGCAAAGTGATACTTTATCATTTGATGAATATTTAAAGCTGAAAAACTCGCAGTAGTATGTTTAAAAAACGCAACTATACATTACGTTATCGATCAAATAATGATGTAGAAGTAATCTTACCTAATCACCAATTAAGTGTTAATAAATCGCTTATTGATCATACTTCTTTTTCGGTTTTAGTTTGGAATATTTATAAACAAAAGCGGGCAGATTGTATTGATATTTTAGAGCAGTATGCAAATACTACTAAATTAATATTGCTACAAGAAGCCCAAAATACCCCTCAGCTTTTAAGCTTTATTTCAAAACATCATAAGGTTGCAGATCATGTTCCTACATATTGCTTTAATGATATTTATGCAGGTGTGATGACGATTACTGAATCTTTACCTAGCGCTCTTCTCTCATTCAGAGAAAAAGAGCCATTAATTAGAGTTCCCAAATCTGCACTAATTACAATTTATCCTATTGCTCATTCAAAAAAGCAATTTCTTGTGGCTAATGTTCATGCCGTTAATTTTAGTATTGGTGTTAAAATTTATCGTCAGCAAATTCACATGTTATTAAATCGTATTAAAGAACATAATGGTCCAATAATATTAGGAGGAGATTTTAATGCATGGAGCCAACAACGTTTGAATTTATTATATGATTTGATACATTCAATAGGTCTTAGGTCAGTGAATTTTACTATAGATAATCGCAAAACTTTCATGGGTAGACCATTGGATTTTGTATTTTATCGAGGATTACAATTGGAAACAGCTGAAATTATTAACACTAAGACATCTGACCATAATCCTCTTTTAATAAAATTTAGATTGGATTGATAAGATTTATTGTTAATACATCCCCTTCTTTAACTTGCGAATCTTTCATGTTATTCCACGTCAAAATATCAGTTATTTTTACTTGATAGTTTCGTGCAATTGAATGAAGACTATCACCAGCTTTAACCTGATAAGTTATCTGCTTTTTTGTATTAGCTGTATGAAGTATGGTATTTTTATTGTTAATTCCAGTCGATTGTTGAATTGTTGCTGTTTTGACTTCTATTGGCATTGTGCTATGCGGCACATCTTGTAGTAATTCAGTAATTTCTGTTGTAACAAGATTTTTTTCCTGTAGCTTTTTATGTAATTTTTCTGCATAGGCATAAGGCACAAGCAAATGGAAAGGGCCATTTACTGTCTGTTTTAAATACCCAGCATTAAAACTTTTTAAATCACTAAGTGGTATATCACTGTATTGAGCAATTTTAGCTAAAGAAATGTTTTTAGACATGTCAATTCTAACTAGAGAATTTTCATAGCTACAATCTGGTAACTTAATTCCATATTGTTTACTATTTTTCACAATATCAATAATGGCAAGAATTTTCGGAACATAGCGCATTGTTTCATTTGGTAATTCCAAAGACCAATAATTAGTAGGTAAGCCATTTGCCTGGTTTTTTTCGATAGCTTTTTTTACTCGACCTTCCCCAGCATTATAAGCGGCTAATGTTAATAACCAATCACCATTAAAACGATTATTTAAATTTTGTAAAAGTGTAATGGCCGAATTTGTAGAGGCTATAAGATCACGACGATCATCAAAATTACTGTTCTTTTTTAAACCGTACTCTTTTGCGGTAATAGGTACAAACTGCCACAAACCTGCCGCTTTACCGGAAGATGTTGCAAGCGGATCATATGCACTTTCAATTAATGGAATTAACGCTAATTCAACCGGCAAACGATTTTTACGAAGTTGGTTAATGATATAGTAAACATAGGGTTCAGAGCGAAGTGCTGTCACCTCGAAAGCCTGTGGATTAAGTAATAAACGATCTCTTTCTTCTTTAACACGTTTATTCTCGGGAACATTAACATCAATTTGGTTTAGCATATATTGCCAAGGGTTTTGAGTTATTAATATGTGATTAATACCACTACTTTTAATGCTGCTTGCAACTACCGATAATGAATTATGTGTTTGATAGACACTATTATTGGTATTAGAACCATGGTTTTGGCATGCAACCAAAATTAAACATAATATTGTGAATATAAATAACTTTTTCATTAGCCTGTAAAATTAAACATTTATTAAAACCGCGTATTATACCTAAAAATTGTCCTTTTGGCTTCTAAAAAAAATAAATAAATCTAATTCATTGTTGAACTTGAATTTTTGTTGTAATTTTTTATCAGAGCATCGTAAAAATAAATTAATCAATTTTTCTGTTGCTAAGTTTGAAGGTAAAGTAATTGAATTTTCATTAATTGTATTCAAATATGACTTAATATTTTCATCTTCTGGTAACATTGTGCTAGCAAATAACAAATTAGAATAAGTATATTCATGACCAGCACAAATAAGAACATCATCAGGAAGTTGTTTTAATTTGTTAAGTGAATTTAGCATTTTTTGATAAGTCTTTTCAAAAACTCGTCCGCATCCTGCTGAAAATAGGGCATCTCCTGTAAACAAATAAGGATGGCAATAATAAGCAAGATGTCCAGATGTATGTCCAGGGACACTGATGAGATCAAATGTAAAATTCCCAATAGAAATTGTATTTTGATTATCTATATAATTTATTGGTAGATTAATCTCACTGGGACCATAAACTTCAATATGGTTATACCGTTCTTTTAATTTTGTTACACCACCTATATGGTCTATATGAAGATGAGTAAGTAAAATTCCAATAGGTGAGAGATCATTTTTCTTAACATAGTTAATGACAGTATCCGCCTCACTGGGATCAATAATGATGGCTTGGTTATCCGTATTTGATAACAACCAAATATAGTTATCTTTTAACGCAGGAATAATATGTAATTTAAACATAGAAAGCTATTCAAAATTGTTAATTAAATGTTTTCTTTATTAGATTGCTCAAAAACGATATCTTTTAATGTTGGAGATTGAGCCCGTTTTTTCGCTAGAATATCACATCGTTCATTTTCAATATGACCAGAATGACCTTTTACCCAGAACCAGTTGATTTTGTGTAACAGAACAAGCTCATCCAATTTTTTCCATAAATCTTCATTTTTAACAGGTCTTTTATTAGCCGTTTTCCAACCATTTTTCTTCCAACCATGAATCCAATTCATAATGCCATTACGTAAATATTGACTATCAGAATATAAGTCAATTTCACAAGCTTGTTTTAATTGTTCTAAGGCAGTAATTGCTGCTAATAATTCCATCCTATTATTGGTTGTTTTAAAAAAACCTTCTGCTACCACTTTTTCTTGCTGTTTGTATTTTAAAATGGCTGCATAGCCGCCAGGTCCAGGGTTTCCTAAGCATGATCCGTCTGTATAAATTTCTATTTTTTTCAGCATATTTTGATTGTCGATTAAATTGTTTAAGTTGGTTATATATTCATTGATGACAACTATTTTTAATTCATAATGAGTTTTGTATTTGTATAATCGCTAGATATCAACATTAATCACTTTTGGTGATAGACTATAACACTAATTTATTTTTTCCCCAATTGTTAACAGATAAAAGAGAATAACGTGATAAATAATTCCGCGCGCCAAATAGTATTAGATACAGAAACAACAGGTATGAATCAAGAAGGCAATAATCACTATGAAGGTCATAAAATTATTGAAATTGGTGCTGTTGAAATCATAAATCGTCGCTTAACTGGCAATCATTTTCATGTTTATATCAACCCTGAACGTTTGATTGATGAAGATGCTTTTAAAGTACATGGTATAGATAATGAGTTAGTTAAAGATCAACCTATTTTTAAAAATATTGCTCATGATTTTATAAAATTTATTGATGGTGCTGAACTTATTATTCATAACGCATCTTTTGATGTTGGATTTATGGATTATGAGTTTCGCTTATGCGGTTTAGATTTCAAAACAGCAGATCATTGTATTATTACTGATACCTTGGCTATGGCAAGACGCTTATTTCCAGGTAAGCGCAACAACTTAGATGCGCTTTGTGAACGTTATCAAATCGATAATTCACATCGAACACTTCATGGAGCATTATTGGATGCTGAAATTTTAGCTGAAGTTTATTTAGCTATGACAGGGGGACAAACAACATTATCTTTTAATATGGATGATCAGAATTCTTTATCTGGTAATAATACTTCTATTCGTAGAGTTGAACGTAGCTCTATACCTTTAAAAGTAATTAAAGCTTCTGAAGTTGAACTGTCTGAACATGAAGCTGTTTTAAAAAAAATTGATAAAAAAAGTGCGGGGGCCTTATGGCTCATTAACTAATGATGATTTTATACGCAATCAATCATTAAATACAAAAATTTTATTGACGGAAATGAAAATTATCTTTAATATCACGCCTACTTTAACGTTCCAACGTTAAGATTATTAAATAAAGCGGAGCGGTAGTTCAGTTGGTTAGAATACCTGCCTGTCACGCAGGGGGTCGCGGGTTCGAGCCCCGTCCGTTCCGCCAATTCAAATTGTCTAGTTAGTACGTTATAAGTTTTATTCTATTATTGACGCCATCTACTTATATTGAGTTAAATACTGAAACCTTTCTGAGTTACATTTAGTAATGTTAAACAATAGCTTTTTATTATAGATGGTGTTTCATTTTTGTTGGTAATCATTGGCATTTTGTGCCACTTTTAACGACAGTGCCTTTTTTATTTATTAACGTCTTACTTTAGCTCAATAGTTCAGATTGCCTTTATTATTATTTTACTAAAAGATATTAGTATCAACCTCATATATAAAAGATACTTATTGAAAAGAGAGCAACAAAAAAAGTTTATTTAAAATATTAGCAATGGTCTTAATTGTACTGTTAATATCTTTTATTCCTTCCTTGCATGTGTCAATTATTTTAGTTATCGTTTTTTGCTCATCTTGTTTTGGATTTTATTTTTTAAGAAAAAGTAATAAGGATATAGTAGGGTGTATTGTCAGTAAAAAATTACAGGGTAAGTTACCCTGTAACAGACATGAGCATAACGTTAAATAATTTTATTCAAGGTTTTCTTGATTTCTATAGAAAGCAGAGGGTTCCACATTGCCCCAGTAGCGCTCATGACTGCATCAGCGCCATTGCCGATGAACTGACGATAATGTTCACTGTTGCTTATTCCACCAACACCTACAATAACAAATTTTAATTCCATTTCTTGACGGAATTTAGCTAATCTACTCACCATATCTAAACCTGCCCAACGAATTGCATCCCCACAGACACCACCTTCTTTTCTATTTTCACCTAATGCTGGGTTCCCTTTAGCATCAACTGGTTTAGCGGATAGTGTGTTGATTACACTTAAACCATCGATAATAGAACCGATACGAGTTAATAAAGAAACAATCCTTTCATCGTCAGGGAAATAGGCTAGTTTTAAAATAAGTGGACGATCAGGAACAGCTGTCTTAATGGCATTGACAATTCTTTCGACTTTATCTATATCAAAGCAAAGTAATTTATTTGCCCCTTCGTTCGGGCAACTTAAATTTGCTTCAAGAATAGGCGCATTGGTTTCTTTAACTAATTTTGCGGCTAAAGCGTAATCATTTTCTATTTTGCCATTACCTTCCGTGCCTTGGAAACTACCAATTACACATTGTCCATGACCTGCAGATTTTACCGCATCTTCCATATCTTGTTGCCATATATCAGGTGAAAAGGAAGGCACACCAAATGAGTTTGTTATTGATAATGGTTGATCATAATTTGTATCTGCTAATACCGTATCTAAATTACTTGATAATTTACCTTTAGCGTGTACCGATAAGATGTTAGGTAAAGGATGACATTTATGAAGTTTAGTTCGTACTGTTTTATATACACATAAATCAAATCCATAAGCAAAAGCAGCTTTAATATAGTTAGCATTTAGTAAGGGGCCAGCGGGTATACCAAAAGGTAGATTTACCTCTATATTCAAAAATTTGGTTAACTTAGTAGGAACATTTTCTGTTTTATTTAATTGCACAAAAAGCCCAAATGGTCCTTTAGCATAATTATCTTCATAGCTAATATATGGATTATAGAAAGGTGTCAAAGATTTCATATTGTCTCCCATTTATGCACGTCCTTAAGTGGTATTGTTTAAAATAAAAAATCCTCCATAAAGGAGGATTTGTAAATGAAATTAATAGGCAATGAAAGAGACGTAGTTTTAGAACTAATTTATGGATTAACTTTATTTTCATTATCAATGTTCTCTTTTCGTTAAGCTTCAAGGAATTCTAGCTAAATAAAAATAAAGTTCAAGAATAAATTAATCAATAAATATATAACTAAATGAAATAGTTATAGTGTTTTTTTTTAGATTTTTATGCGTAGGTTTAAACAATGCTTGGCAAATTCAACTGATAAAATAACTAAAAATCACTGCTAAAAGAATAAATTGTTACATAATTCTTTAATAAATATAAGAAATATTATTTCTCAAAATTGATACGTTAGTACATTTTTGAAACTAAAGTAAGTGGAGTATCAGAATAAGTAATGTTATTATTAAAGTTAGTAATTGAATCAAAATAAAATAATTAGGTATATTAAAATGGAAAATAAAGACATATTTAGTGCATTCACATTACCCAACGGTGTTGAGCTAAAAAATCGTATAATGATGGCTCCGATGACGACTTGTTCTGGCTTTCATGAAGGCTCTGTCACACAAGATTTAATAGAATACTATCAAGCAAGAGCAGGTGAAATTGGTACTATTATCGTTGAATGTGGCTTTGTAGATAATAAAGGATTAGCTTTTCCTGGTGCTATTGGATTAGATAGCGATGACAAAATTGAAGGATTAGCAAAGGTTGCAAAAGCAATCAAAGAAAAAGGATCCAAAGCGGTTATTCAAGTTTACCATGGTGGTCGCATGGTTGAGCCAAAATTGATTGGTGGACAATTGCCTGTAGGACCAAGTGCAATAGCAGCACCACGTCCTGGCGCTGCAACTCCAATAGCACTAACGGCTAATGAAGTAGATGAAATGGTCGATAAATTTGGTCAAGCTGTACGACGTGCTATCGAAGCAGGATTTGATGGTGTCGAAATTCACGGTGCAAATACTTATCTTATTCAACAATTCTACTCCCCAAATTCAAATCAACGAGATGATAAGTGGGGTGGTAGTCGTGATAATCGCACTCAATTTCCATTAGCAGTTTTAGATATCACTCATAGCATGGCAAAACAATATGCATCCTCAGAGTTTATTGTTGGTTATCGTTTCTCTCCGGAAGAATTAGAAGTCCCAGGTATTCGTTTTGATGACACAATGTATTTACTTGAAAAATTAGCTAAAAAAGGACTTGATTATGTTCATTTTTCAATGGGAACAACCCTTAGATCATCGATTGTTGATACTCAAGATCCAACACCATTAATCAAGAAGTTCATTGCGATGCGTTCTGATGTATTAGCTAAAATTCCGGTTGTTGGTGTTGGTAATGTTGTTAATAAAAGTGATATTGATACTGCAATCGATAATGGCTATGATTTAGTTGCTGTTGGTCGAGCTTGCATTGCCTATCCAGATTGGGTTAATCGTATAAAGAAAGGAGAAACATTAGAATTAACGATAAATAGTGATAAGCGTGAAGCACTCAATATTCCAGAACCTCTATGGCATTTTTCACTTGTTGAAAGCTTAATTCGTGATGTTAATCTCAATGTTAAAAAATTCAAACCTGGCAATTATCAGGAAAAAGTTAATGATGAAACTTATGAGTTTTTGATTAATGTTGAATTAGGTAAAGACTTCATCAAAGATTTAAAATTAATCAATGCAAATGAATTTAATAATGAAGTGTTAAATAATTTTGTTGCTATCAAAAGTCGAATTATCGATTCTAATAGCCCACATGTTGATGCAATTTCTGGTGCAACCACGCAATGTGAGGCATTTAAGAAAGCCGTAACAAAAGCTATGGCAAAATCTAACAAAGAAGCAATTCTAGCTGAAGGAGGGGATCCTAACGATAAATCTTACGATGTTGTTGTCGTAGGCAGTGGTGGAGCAGGCTTAGCTGCTGCTATTCAAGCTTATGATCTCGGAGCAAATGTTATTATTATTGAAAAAATGCCAGTAATTGGCGGAAATACAAATAAAGCATCAGCTGGTATGAACGCAGCAGAAACGAAATTTCAAAAACTTAAAGGCATTGTAGATAGCAAAGATCTATTTTATAAAGAAACGCTGGCAGGTGGTAAAAATAAAAATAACACTGATCTACTCCGTTATTTTGTTGATAATGCACCTAATGCAATAAATTGGTTAGATGATAATGGTATAGAACTAAGTGGCATTACAACTACTGGTGGAATGAGTATAGATCGAACTCATCGCCCTGCCAATGGTGCGGCTGTGGGGGGATTTTTGATTAGCGGATTGGTAAAAAATATTAATAAACGTGGCATTGAAGTTATGTTAGAAACTTCCGTAACTGAAATTATTACAGAAAACCATAAAGTAGTGGGAGTGAAAATTTTAGAAGAAGATGGCTCTAGCCAAACTATTAAAACCAAAGCAGTAATTATTGCCACTGGAGGTTTCAGTGCTAATGAAAAAATGGTTGAAAAATATCGTCCTGATCTTAAGGGTTTTGTAACTACCAATCATAAAGGAGCAACCGGTTCTGGTATTGTAATTTTGGAAAAGCTTGGCGCTGGTACTGTTGATATGGGAGAAATCCAAATCCATCCAACGGTTGAACAAACGACCTCATATTTAATTTCTGAATCTATACGTGGTGGTGGAGCTATTTTAGTTTCACAAAGCGGTCAACGATTTATCAATGAGCTTGATACTCGTGATAAGGTCTCGGCTGAGATTATCAAATTACCTGAACATTATTCTTATATTTTATTTGATCAGCAAATTCGGGATGAAAATAAGAATGTTGAAGAGTATGTTTCACACGAGCTTGTTACTCAAGCTAATACCATAGAAGAATTGGCACAGAAACTATCTATTGATAGCAAAACTTTGACTAGAACAGTGGCCCGTTATAACCAATTTGCCGAAAATAAAAAAGATGAAGATTTTGGAAGAACAACAGGTATGCGCCACCCTATCAATAAAGGGCCGTTTTATGCTATTAAAATAGCTCCGGGAGTTCATCATACTATGGGCGGTGTGACGATTAATACACAAACACAAGTACTAGATACTCATAAAAAAGTAATTCAAGGTGTGTTTGCGGCAGGAGAAGTTGTAGGAGGTATTCACGGAGCAAATCGTATTGGTGGAAATGCTGTTGCTGATATCATAATATTTGGTATTCAAGCTGGTAAAAAAGCCACAGATTATATTAATAGTTAATTTATTTCAGTAGTTGAACTAATTTAATATGGCAAGTTCGAGCTATAAATATACTCAAACTTTAATGGGAACAGAGGTTTCATTAATACTTTTCGAACCTGATGAAATCGCTGCCCAAACCGTTTTTAATTCTATTAAAATACTTGAAGATAAATTGACAGTTAATCGTCCTGAATCAGAAGTAATGTCAATTAATTTAGCTGCAGGTCAACATCCAGTTAAAGTGAGTCCACCAGTGTATTCTCTTATTGAACAAGCAGTTAAAGTAAGTTTACATTTCACTGATTATTTTAATTTGGCAATTGGACCAGTTGTAAAACTATGGAAAATTGGATTTAAAGGATACCAAGTGCCAAACTCTGAGCAAATTAAGCAACAACTCTTGTTAACCAATCCTCGATATATTGAACTCGATGCAAATACATATTCTGTATTTTTGAAAAAAGCAGGTATGAAAATTGATTTAGGTGCAATTGCTAAAGGTTATATAGCTGATGTAGTTAAGCATATTTTACATCAATATCATATTTATCAGGCTATCATTAATTTAGGTGGTAATGTTCTTACATTAGGTCATTCCCCAATAAATGATAATGGTTATTGGCATGTTGGGTTAAGAAAACCATTTTCTCATCATAATGAATTAGCAGGAATTGTTAAGGTAAAAAATAAATCAATTGTTACTTCTGGTATCTATGAGCGCTTTTTTATGCAAAATGATATTCTCTATCATCATATATTTAATCCATTAACGGGATACCCACTAAATAATGAATTAGAAAGCGTCACAATTATTTCTAATACCTCACTAGAAGGCGATATTTATTCAACTATTTTATATGGATTAGGAGTTTTAAAAGGAAGTGAATATTTGAAAAAAAATAGACATTTATCAGCAATATTTTTATTAAAAAATAAAACTATAAAATTAGTAAATTGTGATAATTTTTCTTTTCAACTTTTAGATGATGAATATGAAATAGTTTAAAAAATAGCTGGCAAATTAACCTGTTATTGTCTGAGAATAGAATTTGGTTATAGATTGATAATTTTTAAATTAGAAGGAAAAAACTATGAACATAGTAAAAAAAATGCCAGTAAAATGGCTGCCACTCATAATTATTGCTGCCATTTCAGCTGTGTTATGGTTAATGGTTACACCTCCAGAAGGAATCAGTATTCAGGGTTGGCAAACTAGTATTATTTTCGTTGCAACTATTGCTTGTATCGTTGCTGAAATAATGCCAATAGGCGCTATTGGTCTTTTAGCTATAACAATATTTGCTGTTTTAAGACCATCTGGTGCAGGTAGTGCTACTGATGCAATCAAAATAGCATTAAGTGAATTAAACAGTAGTTTAATTTGGTTAATTGTTATTGCGTTTATGATTGCGCGGGGCTTTATTAAAACAGGACTAAGTAAACGAATTGCTTATTATCTTGTTAAATTGTTAGGTAAAAACACTTTAGGACTGGCCTATGGTTTATCAGTTACTGATGTTGCTTTAGCTCCAGCTATTCCAAGTACAACCGCGCGTGCTGGCGGCGTAATTTATCCTATTGCTGAAGCCTTAGCGATTAATTTCAAATCTAGCCCAAAAGATGAGTCAAGAAACCGCATTGGTACATTCTTAATGTTAACAATTAGCCATGTAAATGACATTACCTCTGCTATGTTTTTAACTGCTTTTACAGGAAACCTATTAGCTGCTAAATTAGTAACAACTTCATTAAATATTACATTAGGTTGGGGGCAATGGTTTTTAGCATCAATTATACCTTGTTTAGTATCATTCATTGTAATTCCTTTGGTAATTTACTTTTTAACCAATCCTGAACTTAAAAAAACACCAGAAGCATCAAAATTAGCGGCTGAAGAGCTAAAAAAAATGGGGGCAATTACTGCCAAAGAAATCATTATGGGTTTAACAGTTGTTCTATTATTAGTACTTTGGATTGCCGGTAAAAACTTTGGTATTGATTCAACAACTACTGCATTTATTGGTTTGACCATTTTGATTTTAGCTGGTGTGTTAAGTTGGGATGACATTAAAGGGGAAAAAGCCGCTTGGGATACATTGATTTGGTTTGCAGCATTATTGATGATGGCAGGACAAGTAAATAAACTTGGTGTAACAAAATGGCTAGGCAATACAATTGGCAATGCCGTTCAAGGTCATTTAGGTGAAAGTAGCTGGGTCGTTGTTTTAATTGTTTTATGTATTGCTTATGTTTATTTACACTATTTTTTCGCCAGTGGAAATGCGCATATCGCTGCGTTATTCCCTGTATTTTTATCTGTAGCAATTACACTAGGGGTGCCAGAAATGATTGCTATTTTTGCTTTAGTTATCTGTACAAATTATTTTGGTTCTATTACACAATTTGCTAATGCAAGAAATCCGCTATTATTTGCAGAGGGTTTTGTTCCAGTTAAAACATGGTGGAAAGTTGGATTTGTTTGTAGTGTTGTGAATTTATTTATTGTTTTTACTGTTGGTCTTCTATGGTGGAGTATTATTGATCTAGGAGTGACTAATTAGAAAATAGCCTACTTAACAATAAGTATTGCTATTCTATTAGCAATACTTATTGTTATGACAGTTTAGAATTAACTAAAAAATTCTTATCGATAATTTCCAGTCATTCACTAGTTCCCAATATTTTTTCTCTTGTTCTAGATCAAGCAATATCAATTTATTATTTTCAACAAATTTTTGGCTAATATTTAATGTTATTTCCCAGAGTTTATTTTTTGTTATTTTTAAATGAAATGCACTTAGGTCGAGATCGGTATTTCGTTGATTATTAATAAGTATAGATAACCTAAGTATCTGTAGCATTGAAATAATATGCTTATATTCAAATAGGCTAAAATATGGAAAATCATTAATATTTACTGATTTTCTATGATAACGAACAAGAGTCGATAAAAGTAACTGTTGCTCTTCATTAAAACCAGGAAGGTTACTATTTTTTAAAATATAGCTCGAATGTTTATGAACGGAAGAAAAATTTATTTTTAATCCAACTTCATGCAATTGTGCTGCCCAATATAAAATTGTTTCGAGATTTTCCGATATACAAATGGACACCTGTTTTTGCCATTGCAAAAAGAAATAATTTGTAGTTTTAACAACTTGTTGTGCATGATGCTGATCGATGTTGTAATGTTGAGCTAATGATTCAGCCGTATTTTGTCTTATATCAGGATAATTCTGCCCATCAATAAGTTCATATAATACACCTTCTCGTAATGCACAAGGGCTAAATTGTAATTCCTTTAAGCCCAATGCGTTAAACACACCAGCAAATATTGCAAGACCACTGACAAATACATTTTTTCGATCTTCAGAAAGAGACGGATATTTTATATCGTGGAAAGATTTAAACTCTAAAATATAGCTAATCAAATCATCTAACCTCTTAGGTGTAATTATACTATCATTAACACCAAGATCGAGTAATATGTTACAAATACTTTTGACTGTACCTGAAGTACCAAATGAAACGGTAATATTTTGTTTTTTTATTGTATTAATTATATTTTCAATTTGTTGTTCAGCTGCTAATTTAGCACGCTGAAATGATATAGCATCAATTTTTTTTTCTGGGAAAAAACGCTTTGTATAAGTAACACATCCCATTGAATGGCTTGTGACGATTAAAGGTTTAAGATCATTACCTTTACCAACAGCTATTTCGGTGGAACCTCCACCTATATCTATCACAAATTTAGTATCAGTAGAAGATGTAGGTTCAGATGTCATTGTACCTAAGTAAACCAGGCGAGCTTCTTCTTGGCCTGAAATTATTTCAACAGGAAAGGGGAATACTTTAGCTGCCGCCATTAAAAATTTATGGCGATTTTTTGCTACTCGCAAAGTATAAGTTCCAACAACTCTAACGTTTTCTGGTGGAAAACCATTTAATCTTTCAGCAAATAATGCTAAACATTCTATACCTCGCATGATACTTGATTCACTCAATTCATTTTTTTCATTTAAACCTGTTGCCAAATGAATATTTTTTTTATTTTTATAAATAATTTGTGTAGCACCATTAATATTACGCACAATAATCATATGAAAACTATTAGAACCAAGATCCACTACTGCATATTCATTAAATTTATTCATATTTGCCCCTTATTTATGGCTGGCTTCTAATTGTTTTAAATAATCATAGATAGCATGCTGGGCTCTAATTTTTTTCTTATTACCTCTTTGAGCATAGTTATTCATATTATCTTTATCAATAACTCGAGCTTTTATGTTATCTTTACATTGAATGTTGAAAATATCATGGATAGTCGATTTCAAAATAGGATCGAAGATTTTCACACCTACTTCAATTCGATTGTCTAAATTTCGTGGCATCCAATCAGCTGATGAAATAAAGGTATCTTTTTTTCCATTATTTTCAAAGATATAAACACGTGCATGTTCTAAATATTGATCGACAATACTGGTAATATAGATGTTTTCGCTTAAATTTGGTATTTGTGGAATTAAAACACAAGTTCCTCTAACAACCATTCTGATTTTTACTCCTGAACAAGATGCTCGATAGAGTTGATCTATCATATCTTTATCGGTAATAGCATTAAGTTTTAGATAGATACCTGCGCTTTTACCTGCTTTGGCATTAGTTATTTCACGTTCAATAAATTCATAAAATCGTAAACGTGTATTTTGAGGAGAAACAAGTAAATGGTTAAATGAAACAGGTTTGAATGGATTTTCAATAAAATTGAAAACTTTAATTACTTCATCAGTAATAGCTTGATCTGCAGTTAATAGTGAAAAATCAGTATAAATTCGGGCTGTTTTTTCATTAAAATTTCCTGATCCAACATGAGCATAGCGAACTATTTTATCTTCTTCACGGCGATCTATTAAGAAAAGTTTAGCATGAATTTTCAGTTTAGGCTGCGAATAAATAACTTTTATTCCACTACTAATTAATCGTTTAGCCCATTTTATATTGGCCTCTTCATCAAAACGAGCTTGTAATTCGACAACAACTGTTACTTTTTTTCCATTATTAGCTGCATTAATAGCTGCATGGATAAAACGAGAATCTTTTGCAACACGATAAATATTCATTCGAATATGAGTAACAGCTGGATCGAATGATGCTTGTCGCATTATTTCTAATACATGACCAAATGAATAATAAGGATAATAAAGCAATACATCACGATCTTTTATTGTTGCAAATGCATTACGAAACTGTTTAAAACGATTATATGCAAGGCTTGGTAAGCGTTTATTTAATAAATTCTTACCACCTAAATCAGGAAAATTTATTAAATCTTTGAAATTAGGATACCGACCACCAGGCATTGCTTCTTGTTCAGTTAGTCTCAATTTATTTATTAAGAGCTCAAACAGGGCTTTAGGCATATCTTTTTGGTAAGTAAAACGGACAGGTTGTGCTGTTAATCGTTGTTTTAAACCCTGTGACATCAGCTCTATTAAACTATTTAGTTCTGTATTTAATTCATATTCCGCATCACGATTAATATTGATAGAATAAGCGTTTAATTCAGTAGCATCAAAAAAAACTTTAAATATGTCTGATAAACAATAACGTAAAATATTATCTAAAAAGATAATAGATTTATTTTTGGTTGAAGTTTCGGATGGTAATAAAACAAAACGAGGGGCATGACCTGTCGGTAATTCAAGTAATGCATAACTAACATTCTCTTTACAGATAATTTCCACTGCAAGATAAGCATGATCATCTTTTAAAAATTGAATCAATTCAGTATGGCTATCTAACAAAATAGGAGTGATATATTGTTGCAGATTCTGTTTATAATAATTTTTAATCCAATCTTCTTGATAAGATGAAAGCTGTCTTTCATTAATCAGAAAAATTTGATTTCTAGCCATTTCTAATAATAGTTCGTTATAAAGTTGATCAAACTGTAATTCAAGCTGAATTACTTTTTGATTAACTTGCCGTAACAATTGTTTAGCATTGGAAGTAGAGGTATGACCTTGTTCTTGTTCGATTAATACATATTTTTTTAAATTAGCAAATTGAACTTTATAAAATTCATCCAAATTGCTTGAATATATACCTAAAAAACGAACCCTCTCGATAAGTGGATTACTTTTGTCAGCTGCTTCTTGCAGAACTCTTTGATTAAAAGCCAGCCAGCTTAACTCTTTTGGTAAATACACTTTTTCTTCTATCATTTTTTATCTCTTTCAATACATAATTGCAACTATGTGTTACAGAATAACTTAAGTTATAAAAAAAGCTAGCTGATAGCTAGCTTTTAAGATAAATATTCAAAGAAATTAAGTTTTATTATGAATTCTTAAATTCGGTGAACTGATGTTGTATTAGTTGTACCACTTGGTACTAATGCACCAGAAACCATTACAATTATATCACCTTTTTTTAATCCACAATTTTTAACCGCCATTTCTTTACCTAAACGATAGAAATCATCAGTAGAATTAATTGAATCAATTAAAATTGGTTCAACACCTTTAGTTAATGCTAGCTGATTAACTGTTTTTTGGCTTGAAGAAAGTGCCAAAATACGCGCTTTAGGAAAATAATGGCGAACTTCACGAGCTGATTTCCCACTGCGAGTAGCAACGACAATTAATGGTGCATTTAAACGTTCAGCTATTTCGACAGCGCCACAACTAACAGCCGCAGTTATACGAGGGGGTTCTTCTTTCGAAGTTAATTCTAAAGAAGCAGGAATTGTAATATCAGTTCGAGTGCAAATAGTCGCCATAACATTAACAGTTTCAAGGGGGTATTTACCTTTAGCACTTTCACCAGAAAGCATGACAGCATCTGTACCATCAATAATTGCATTCGCAACATCCCCAGCTTCAGCACGAGTAGGACGAGGGTTTTTAATCATTGAATCAAGCATTTGTGTTGCTGTAATAACAGGTTTTGAGGCTTTATTACATTTTTGAATCATCATTTTTTGAGCAAAAATAACTTCTTCTACAGCAATTTCCACGCCTAAATCACCACGTGCAACCATGATACCATCAGAGGCTTTAAGAATTTCATCAAAATTATCTAAGCCTTCTTGATTTTCGATTTTAGAGATAATTTTTATATCTTCACCACCGTGAGCTTTTAAGTGGTTACGAATATCTTCAACATCTGAACCTTTACGAATAAATGAAGCAGCAATAAAATCAACGCCTTGTTCACAGCCAAAAATAAGATCATTTTTATCTTTTTCAGCTAAAGCGGGTAATTTAATGGAAACACCAGGTAAGTTAATCCCTTTATTTTCACCCAAATCACCATTATTCAAAACAGTACAAACAACTTCGTTGCCTTTGATTTCTCTTACTTCCATAGCAATCAAGCCATCATCAACTAATACACGATTACCTGGTTTAAGATCTTGAGCAAAACCTTTATATGTAACAGCAACACGCTCAGAGTTTCCAATCACTGATTCATCAGTTGTAAAGGTAAAAGTTTGACCTGCAACTAGCGAAACGTCATTCCCGCCTTCCAATTTAATAGTGCGAATTTCAGGACCTTTTGTATCAAGCATGATAGCTGCTTTTAAACCTGTCTCTTGCATTACTTCACGTAAGTTTTTTATTCGATTACCATGCTCTTGATAATCGCCATGAGAAAAGTTTAAACGCATAACATTCATTCCTGCATTTAATAACTTTGCTAGCATCTCTTTAGATTCCGATTTAGGTCCTATAGTACAAACAATTTTTGTTTTTTTCATGATATTATCTACTAATAGTTAAGGTTAATGTTTAAATTTTAAATAAACTGAATTTGCGCAAAAAAAAACCAATGCTGACGCATTGGCATATAAAAGGGTATAAGTAACTGATAGAGGTCACTTTTTTACATACAATATTTGAAAAATTAACTATTTTCATCAAAAATTTAGATTCTTTAAAAACTGGGTATATTATAGTCTTAACTACATTTTAAATAAAGTTTTTTATCAATAACTAGGGATTGTCTTTGATGAAAATTAAGAAGAGAAACATCTTGGTTTTGATGTTTATTTACAAGATGTTTCTAAATGGGTTACATTAAATCTTTGAGTTGATAAATAAGTTCATTTTCCTGGTTCTTCAAAGTTAACTGCTCTTTATTCAGGCTTATTGTTGCCCCTTCTGTTATTAGTTTTGTGATAATACCATCTAATTTATCTAGTTGATCATCATTGCAAATCATTTTTGTCATACCAACACCAGGAGCTTTGATTTTTTCGTTTTCCAATGTTACTTTAGCAACAAATCTATTACACATTTTTCCAATGATGTTCATGTTTTCGCCAAATTCTATTTCAGCTTCTTTATCAACAGGAACATCTTGTCCATTTGCTTTTATTAGCACAAAACGATGATGAGTAAGATCTTCTGCTTTTATTTTATTAGTTTCACCACAGCCAGACAAAATTAAAGCACTAGCAAATAGCGTTGTGGTAAGTATTAATGTCTTTTTCATATTCACTCCTAATGATAGGTAAAGTTTGTTATAATTAATTTTATACAAAATTTGATGGTATTATTTTACTCTTTATGTTATCTCAACAGCAATTAAAATTTTTAGAATCAATGACTTTCTTGGATAAGAATAAAATTTTAAGATTGTTTAAAAACAGCCAGAATATAGTTGAAATTGATTTAGACATAACTCAAGCTGTGTCACATTATCAAACTAGATTAAGATCATTGCCAAATCAAATTATATATCCTAATAATTTACCTGTTGTTGAAAAAAAACAAGAAATTTATGACGCAATTAAACATCATCAAGTAGTCATAATTGCGGGTGAAACTGGCTCAGGTAAAACCACACAAATTCCCAAAATCTGTTTAGAATTAGGCTTAGGAATCAAAGGCTATATTGGTCATACCCAACCACGCCGGTTAGCGGCTCGTTCAATAGCCAATCGTCTTGCTGAAGAGCTAAAAACAGAAGTAGGGCATTTAGTTGGTTTCAAGGTTAGATTTTCTGATCATGTCAGTGACACAACACTTATTAAATTGATGACTGACGGTATATTGCTTGCTGAAATTCAGAAAGACAAACTGTTATTACAATACGATACTATTATTATTGACGAAGCCCATGAACGTAGTTTGAATATTGATTTTATTCTAGGTTACCTTAAACAATTATTACCTAAGCGTCCTGATTTAAAAGTTATTATAACATCAGCAACTATTGATGTAGAACGGTTTTCAGAACATTTTAATCAAGCACCAATTATTGAAGTATCGGGGAGAACTTATCCCGTTGAAGTTAGGTATCGACCACCGATATTGGATAATGATGATAATTCAAACGATAAAAATAGTGATTTTCAACCCATTATTGATGCAATTGATGAACTGTCAGCAGAAAGTTATGGAGATATACTGATTTTTTTGACAGGTGAAAGAGAAATTCGGGATCTTGCTGATATACTAAATAAATTAGATCTTCGTCATACAGATATTTTACCTTTATATGCAAGATTATCAGCATCAGAACAAAATCGAATTTTTCAATCGCATACTAAACGTCGAATTGTCCTTGCAACTAATGTGGCTGAAACATCGTTAACCGTTCCTGGCATTAAATATGTGATCGATTCGGGTTTAGCCAGAATTAGTCGTTATAGCTATCGAACTAAAGTTCAGCGTTTACCGATTGAACCAATATCACAGGCCTCTGCCAATCAGCGTAAAGGACGTTGTGGGCGAACATCTAATGGTATCTGCATACGTTTATATGATGAACAAGATTTTTTATCTCGTCCCGAATTTACCGAACCCGAAATATTACGTACTAATTTGGCTTCCGTAATATTACAGATGACATCATTGGGATTAGGTGATATTGCTGCTTTTCCTTTTGTTCAACCACCCGATTCAAAATATATTCGTGATGGCATTCGGTTATTAGAAGAACTTAGCGCAATTCATACCAAACATAATCGATATCATTTAACTGAAATAGGTAAAATTTTAGCACAACTACCTATTGATCCAAGACTAGCCAGAATGTTGGTTGAAGCAAGACGCTTGGGGTGCATTAAAGAAATAATGATAATTACTGCTGCTTTATCAATTCAAGATCCAAGAGAAAGACCTTTTGATAAACAGCAAGCTTCTGATGAGAAACATCGTCGTTTTGTTGATAAAGAGTCCGATTTTATTTCTTTAATTAATTTATGGAACTACATTAAAGAACAGCAGAACATATTATCAGGAAATCAATTTAGACGATTATGCCAAAAAGAGTTTTTAAATTATCTTCGAATTCGAGAATGGCAAGATGTCTATACGCAAATTAGACAAACCATTAAACAATTAGCATTTCCGATTAATAGTAAAGCAGCTGATTATAATTCATTACATATCTCGTTACTGAGCGGTTTACTATCTCATATTGGAATGAAAGAGCTTGAAAAGCGTGAGTATATCGGTGCACGTAATATCAAATTTGCAATTTTTCCTAATTCAGCGCTTTTCAAAAACCAACCTAAATGGTGTATTGCTAGTGAACTTGTTGAAACAAATAGATTATGGGGGAGAACAGCAGCAAAAATTGAAGCTGAATGGATTGAACCTATAGCTAAACATTTAGTGAAATATAACTATAACGAACCTAGGTGGTCTAAAAAGCAGGGCACAACAATAGCAAACGAAAAAGTAATTTTATTTGGATTACCAATTGTTACTAATAGAATAGTAAATTACAGTAAAATTGATCCTATTTTAAGTCGCACTCTGTTTATTCGGCATGCATTAGTCGAAGGTGCTTGGTTAACAAGTCATAAATTTTACAAGCAAAATCAAAAATTGATTAATGAAGTTGAAGATTTAGAACATAAATCGCGTCGCCAGGATATTTTAATTGATGGTGATGAATTATTTGATTTCTATGATAAACGCATAGATAAATCCGTTATTTCATCTAGACATTTTGATAAATGGTGGAAGCTGAAGCAAAAATCTGATCCTAATTATCTTAATGTACAAAAAGAGATGCTGATCAGGCAATCAGCACAATTAATTAACTTAAATGATTTTCCTGATTTCTGGTATCAAGATCATTTTAAGCTAGCACTTAGTTATCAGTTTGATATTGGTCATAACCGTGACGGTGTCACTATAAAAATTCCGCTTGATATCTTAAACCAAATTAAAAACAGGGGATTCGATTGGCAAGTGCCAGGTTTTAGAAAAGATTTAATAATTGCATTAATCAAATCATTGCCTAAATCTTTACGACGAAACCTTGTCCCTGCACCAAATTATGCAGATGTATTTTTAGGTAGGGTAGATACCACAGAAAAACCACTTCTTGAATGCTTAGAAAATGAATTTCATAAAATGACTGGTGTGAAAATTACATCAGAAAATTGGCAATTAGAACAAGTACCTGAATACTTAAAAATGAATTTTAGTATTATTGATAGTAATAATAACGAAATTGCTTCAAGTAAAGATCTTGATATGCTAAAACAGCAACTCAAAACTCAACTTGAACAAGTTTTGTCATCTATTACTATTAATAAAAAAGATAACTCAATTGAGCAAAATAATTTGACCGATTGGACATTTGGAAAACTTCCTGATGTTTATGAAGAAAAACAAAAAAACTATACAGTTAAGGCTTATCCAGCAATTATTGATAATCAAAATTCCGTAAGTATAAAGTTAGTTGATAATCAATCAGAGCAACAAAGATTAACTAAATTAGGTTTAAGACGTTTATTAATGCTTAACATTCCCTCACCAATCAAGTATTTACATGAAAAATTACCCAATAAATCGAAATTAAGTTTATATTTTAATTCGTTTGGTAACGTGTTAATGCTTATTGATGATTGTATTGCTTGTGGTGTTGATTATTTAATTGAAACAAATAATAAAGCAATACATTCAGCTAATGATTATCAGCAATTACTTGATTATACTAAAACTCATATTAATGAAATAGTTGTTGATATTGCTAAGCAAGTCGAATCAATACTAACTTTGCATTTTAGCATTAATAAAAAGTTAAAAGGGCGCGTTGATTTATCTTTAGCATTTGCCTTGTCAGATATTAAACAGCAACTTAACAAATTGGTTTATAAAGGATTTGTTGCTCAATCAGGTTATAAAAGATTGAATGATATCTATCGATATTTATCGGCAATTGAGAAAAGAATTGAAAAATTATTTCAAAATATGGCAAGAGATAGACAATCAATGAGCATTATAGAAGATGTTCAGAATCAGTATGATAATTGGGTTAATAGTCTACAAAAGAATCAACGATTAGATACAAAAGTGACTGATATCCATTGGATGATTGAAGAATTAAGAGTCAATTTATTTGCTCAGCAAATCGGAACGCCATATCAAGTTTCTGCTAAAAGAATTAAACAAAAAATAGAGGCGGTAAAACTCGCGTTATAAGATAATTTGATTCTATTTTTTATAAAATAGACATAAGATGATAAAAAAAGAAAGGGCACTAATGTACCCTTATAAAATTAGCGGTACAGATCCACAAATACGGTAATATTCGGTCCATTTGAGTCTTGTGCTATTCTGGCTATATGGTAATACTTAGCATTGGAATCAATAGCTCGCTTTCCTGCCTGATAAGAAATTTCTTGATCCGTTACGTAATATCCTCTAAATTTGATTGTATTAAATGGCACCATTTTCGCTGCAGTAGCATCATTTAATTCTTGTATTTTTCGACCATCAGATAGTGTGACAGTGTAACGATTGATTTTCTGAGGTTCGGCTACAACAGATGAAGTTGGAGGTATGTTTGCTATAGGTTTTGAATCCATTGTTGTGTTATTTACATTTTCTGTTTTAGTTTTATCTATAACTTTATTTTTAAATTTATCAGCATAAAACTTTTCATTAAACGCAGAAGGAGAATAATAACCAGGCCGCTCAACTTGCATTGCAGCTTCTCCACCTTGAGCTAAAGCAGATTGCCCAGCTTCTGAATCATAAGGAATAGCATTTTCAGGTTGAAGTTTACGTTCTGGTGCATCTTTTTTAAATAGATATGCAATAATCTGTAAATTACTGCCAAGCTCTGTACGGTTATCAATATAGAAAGCATAAGCTGATTTTTTAGAAGCTTCTTTTGCTATCGCTTGATTTATATCATATTCATTAGGAAAATAACCTCTAATACGAACAATGTCAAATGGTTCTAATCGTATAGCTTTAAATTTGGGATATTCATAGATACCCTCAAATTTACGAAGACTATCAACTTGTTCCTCTGCTTTTGGTGCGTCAGATTTATACAATTTTGCATAAACTATACGCAAAGTATCATTGGATGGATTTATATTCGTTGATGTTATATAAAATGAAGAGGCTCCTTCTTTATCTGCAGCTTTCGACATGGCTAAAACATAATCTTTATCAGTATAAAAAGCACCTCTAACAGATATTTGTTTAAAAGATTGCATGCTATTTGCTTGCTCTTCATTTAATTGTTGAGCGGCAAATGAATATATAGGAATAATTGCAATAGTTACAGCAATAAGTTTCTTCTTTAAACTTGTCATATTTAATGAACCCACAATTTTAATGACTTAAAATAATATTATTGCTATTCTAGCATATAAAAAATTAGTTACCTAAACTAATTAAGGCATTTAAATTTTTTATAAAAACATATCTTCCTTTTACTTCCAAAATATCTTGTTCTTGAAGTTTAGAAAATATTCGACTTACGGTTTCAATTGTTAACCCTAAATAATTTGCGATGTCGCTTCTGCTCATGGATAGCTTTATATTTGATGAGGAAAGCCCTCGATTTTGATAACGTTTATAAAGAGAATAAATGAAATAGGCTAGTCGTTCTTCCGCTTTTTTCTGTGAATAAAATAAAACTAGTTTTTGATAATTATAAATATCAGTACTTAATAATCTAAACACCATATTTCTAACACATTCCTTTGATTCGACTAATGCCATAAGTTCATTATATTTTAATTCACAAACCAAAGTATTTGTAAGTGCTTTAATATTGTTATTATATAACTTAGTAGAAATAGAATCTAATCCAACAATATCACCTGGCAAGTAAAATCCATTAATTTGTTCTTTATTATCCGGTGTCGTAACATAAGTTTTTACTGCTCCCGAATGAATAATATAGAGTTTAGTAAATTCAGTATTCTTGGTGACTAAAAGTTCATTTTTAGAATATGATTTTTTTCGTTCTAAAATCGTTTCTAAAGTATTATTCAACAACATCGGTAAGCATAAAGAACCAATGCTGCACAATTCGCAGGGAACTGAATAACTTTTTGATCTTAAATTCTTATTAATAGTTTGCATAGTAAATTAATCATTAGCCCAAGTTCAGGTCTAGCTAAAAGTAGTATATTCTAGAATAAACAACGATCAGCTAATTCATATTGTTTAAATTATTAATCAACAAAACGTTCAGTTAATTTAAATAAAAGAAAGTAAGAAATCGAAAACACAACAAAAGTAAATATAAATAATGAAAAGCACACTAGTTCTAGTTAATAATTATACACTAATGGTAATTAATATAATATCAATTGATTTGATTGACTATTATTATTAATTAAAATAATGTTACCAGATCTATAAGTTATTTCTGTTAAGTGTTATTGTCAATTCAAACTAAAAGCTGTAGTTTGTTATTTTAGATATAGATAAAAAGAATAAATATTTAAACTAATTAATGCACACTATATTTAACATAATATACATTATACGAACTATGATGAACGTAGGTGATTTCTGTAGATGCAACCAATAAAATTATTGGTGCCGCTAATTTAAAAATTTGTGGCTTTAGACACAAATTTTATATTTGGAAATCTGCAACTACTAGACTAAGCTTAGCTAAATTGTGACACTGCTTTATATCAATACTAATTTTTTATAATATTAATATATAATTCTGATTTAAATTACTTTTTATCAAAATTAAAAACTTGTGCCTACATTTATTTCTGTAGTATTTATTGAACTTATGATTTTAGAAATTTCACATCTAATCTATTATTATTTCACAATACTGAATTTTAATTAAAATCCAACCAATTTTATTAATTTAACGTTTATGATTAAAAATCAAACTTTAAATAAAAATATAATTAAATAAATCAAAATGTTAATGTGTAAATAATGTATATTATGTTAAATATAGTGTATGAATTTTTTATTAAAATTAAAGGAACGCCATGTTTTACTTTATCAATTTTATGAGCACTTTCGATTAATTCGATACAATGCTATTTATAAAATTCACAAGCTCTATAATTATAAAACATTAGCCAAATAACTTAGTTAATTATTTGGGTATATTGGGATTGGTTTGATTTCTGTTTTACGTTTTTTAGGTCTGTAATTTGCTAATCTTATAGTAGTTAAATTTTGGATAATATCTCGTCAAAAATGATTAAGTTTACTATTAGAAATAAAATAAACTTTAAATAAATTAATAGTAAAATCAGTTGGATAATATATAGTTCGCCCAAACTATCCCTATAGTTTTAAGTACTTTATCGAGATAATTGGCTAAATTAAATTTATCGTTAAGTTCTAGTTTATCGCAAACACCATCCTCACTTTTTGTAATTAACTTGTTTAGGAATTTCATTAGGATAAACACGGACAAATTAGTTAAAATTTATTCAACTTTATTAGCTAAAGCCAAAAATTCTCTTTTTATAAAGATCTTTAAAACATCTCATTGGCTAATATTTTTTCAGATCTAATATAATGATAGACGAATCAAAATACCAATATTGGGGCTACGTCCATTTACAAAATAGTCTGTAATATCTCGATGAAATGTTTTGTTAGAATTAGGTTTGAAAAGATATTCTGTGTTACCAATTGATGCAGCACATAAGTAGATTATTCAGATAAAATTTTATCTAATTTTTGACGATAAAAAGCAATGATATTCTTAACTTCACATAGCTCAAATCTTTATACCACTCTTCTATTTTAAAAGATCTTACTTCTACTTGAATAAAGCATATAAATTATTTAATTGATTATTATCTTTTTTGATAACAAGTGTTGTTCGTAAGTAACAATATTAAATCCTATGAAATACAAAGTTTAATATAATTTTTTAATACTTATCAAAATATATTTTTCTATAATTATCATAACTATATGATTGCCAAAATAAAGTATAACTACAATTCTTACATAAACCTATTTTTGTTTTATCAATTAGTATACTAGTAAAGTGATCATTATAATTTATTTCATTTGAGATAAATTCTCGGTTTGATTATTAATAAAAATAATTCTTGAAGGGAAACAATGTGGAGAAGACCCTATCAGCCACATCCCACACACATATTCTTTACTTTGGCTGCTTCCTTCCGGACCTGACCTAGTGAGCAAAAAAATGTTGCAAGAGGACCCATAGGATCTTCATTGAACGGATATATTATGCTTGAATTATAAAATAATTACAAATACTTTTTTAAAAATAAAATTAAACAGCCTTTTATGACTTTTACAAAAAAGGCTATTATTGATACAACAAAAATAATAAAAATTAGTATTAAATTACTAAATTATTTTCTATTCTTGCTCTAAATTTAATACCAGGTCTAAATGTAACAACTCTTCGAGCTGAAATATCTACACTTTCACCTGTTTTAGGGTTACGACCTGGACGTGAATTTTTATCACGAATGGCAAAATTACCAAATCCAGATAATTTAACAGGTTCCCCTTTTTCTAAAGCCACTCGAATCTCTTCAAAAAAAAGTTCAACAAGTACTTTAGCTTCTTGACGATCAATATTAAATTTATCGGTAAGACGATCTGCAATATCAGCTTTAGTTAATGTCATATTTGTTATTCTCTTAATAGGGCTTTAAAACGAATTTGTAAAGCAGAAATACATTTGCTTACAATGTCTGTTATATCTTGTTCTTCAAGTGTACGTGATTTATCTTGTAAAATCAAACTGATAGCAATACTTTTTTGATCTTCTTTAATATTATCACCCTGATAAACATCAAACAGGTTCACCTTTACTAGCTGCTCTCCACCAACACGTTTACACTCAGAAATAATATCTGCAGCTGGAATTGCATTTGAAACTACAATAGCAATATCACGTTTATTTGACGGATATTTCGATAAATCTTGAGCAACAGTTACTTTTTTACCACTAATTTTAGCTAAATTTATTTCAAAAACAAGCGTTTTACTATTTAAAGATAATTTTTTTTCAATTTCTGGATGTAACACCCCTAAATAACCAATAATTTCATTATTTTTGTGGATAGTTGCACTTTGCCCAGGATGTAAAATTGATAACTCAGATCTCTTAAACTGAACATCTTCTAAACAACCTAATAGTGAAAAAATAGATTCAATATCGCCTTTTAGATCATAAAAATCTACCTCCCTTTTAGGAAGCTCCCAATGTTCTTCATATAAATTTCCAGTAATAATACCAGATAACATAAATTCTTGAAGTACACCAAATTCAAATTTATCATCGGGTATAAAACGTAATCCAGTTTCAAACAAGCGAATTCGTGATTGCTGGCGATTTTGATTATATAAAACAGCGCCTACTAACCCCGACCATAATGATAAACGCATTACAGACATTTCACTTGAAATTGGATTAGTTAAATTAATGGCACGTTGCTCAGAATGAATTATATTTTGTATTTTAGGATCAACAAAACTATATGTTACAGCTTCTTGATAACCTTTATCAACCAATAAATTTTTCAATCGATCTAACGAGATTTCTCCTTCTGGTTTTGGTTTCATAATAGATTCAATTTTTAAAGTTGCGTTTGGAATATTGTTATATCCATAAATACGAGCAATTTCTTCAACCAAATCTTCTTCAATCTGCACATCAAAACGCCAACTTGGAACTTTGACTTGCCAAATATTATTCATATATTCAACTTTACAACCAAGTCGATTTAAAATATCAGTAATTTTTTGTGTTTCGATAACATGGCCAATAATACGATCTATTTTTTCACGACGTAATCGAATCGTTGCCTGTTTTGGCATTTCTTCTTGGGCTACTACTTCATTAATTGGACCAACTTCCCCACCACAAATTTCAATTATTAATTGAGTAGCTCGCTCCATAGCGGTAAGTTGTAAAGTTGGATCAACACCTCGTTCATATCGATGTGAAGCATCAGTGTGTAAACCATATTCACGAGCTTTACCTGCAATAGCCAACGGAGCAAAAAAAGCTGATTCTAGGAATATATCTTTGGTAGAATTACTAACTCCAGATTTATCTCCTCCCATAATGCCCGCTAGAGCTAATGCTTTATGATGATCGGCAATAACTAAGGTTTTATCATTCAATTTAATTTCATTGCCATTCAGTAATGTTATTTTTTCGTCTTGTTGAGCATAACGAATAACTATACCTTTTTCAATTTTAGCTAAGTCAAATGCATGCATTGGATGGCCTAGTTCTAGTAATACATAATTAGTTATATCAACTACTGTATCAATTGAACGAATCCCCCCTCGACGAAGCTTTTCTTTCATCCATAATGGTGTAATTGCATTAGTATTAATATTTTTAATTATTCGCCCTATATAATGAGGAGCAGCTTTGGGTGCTTCAATTTGGATTGGAATGGTATCAGTAATTTTTACTGGTATGTTTGCAATATTAAGTTCCTTTGTTGGAATATTGTTAACAGCAGAAATATCTCTAGCAATACCAACAATACCAAAACAATCGGCTCGATTAGGAGTTACACTAATGTCAATAATGACATCGTTTAGATTTAAATACTCGCGTATATCTTGTCCCAAAGGCGCATCATTTGGTAATTCAATAATGCCATTATGTTCATCAGGAATCCCGAGCTCTGAATAGGAACACAACATGCCTTCTGAGGGTTCTCCTCGTAACTTAGCTGATTTAATTTTAAAGTTGCCTGGTAATATTGCACCTACAGTAGCACATGCAACCATCAAACCTTGTCGGCAGTTTGCTGCACCGCACACGATATCAAGTAATTCTGATTTACCAATATCAACTTTTGTTACACGAAGTTTATCTGCATTTGGGTGTGGCATACATTCCACAACTTTACCAACAACAACACCAGTAAAATCACCTGCTACTTTTTCAATACTATCAACTTCTAAACCAGCCATTGTTAATTGATCGGCTAACATTTCGCTACTAATTTCTGGATTGATCCATTCACGTAGCCAACTTTCACTAAATTTCATGTTTTGATCTCCAGAATTAATTAAATTGCTTTAAAAAACGTAAATCGTTTTCAAAAAAAGAACGTAAATCAGTGACACCGTAACGTAGCATAGTTAATCGCTCTATACCCATACCAAAAGCAAAGCCACTATAAACTTCAGGATTAATACCCACATTACGTAATACATTAGGATGAACCATTCCACAGCCTAATACTTCTAACCATTTACCATTTTTAGCTTTAATATCCACTTCAGCTGAAGGTTCTGTAAATGGAAAATATCCTGGTCTAAAACGTATTTCCATATTTTCTTCAAAAAAACATTGCAGAAAATTATGTAGTAATCCTTTTAAATGCGTAAAACTAATATCTTTGTCAATCAACAAACCTTCCATTTGATGGAACATCGGTGTGTGAGTTTGATCATAATCATTACGATAAGTTCTACCTGGTGCAATTATTCGAATCGGTGGTTTTTGATTTTCCATAGTACGAATTTGCACAGTTGAAGTTTGTGTTCTTAACAATCGTTTTGTATCAAACCAAAAGGTATCATGCTCAGCACGAGCAGGGTGATGAGCAGGAATATTCAATGCATCGAAATTATGGTAATCATCTTCAATTTCAGGACCTGTTTCAACAACAAAGCCTAGTTCACAAAATAAATCAGTTAACCGATTAATTGTTTTTGTTACTGGATGTAGCCCTCCTAATTCAAGTGATTTACCTGGCAATGTAATATCAATTGTTTCATTAGCTAATTTAACATTAAGAGCCTGGCGCTCTAAAAAATTGCGCTTTTGATTTAATATCTCAATAACCTCTTGCTTTGCGTCATTAATTTTTTGACCAACAGCTGGGCGCTCATCGGCAGGAACATTACGTAATGAAGCCATTTGCATTGTAAAATGACCTTTTTTACCAAAATATTCCACGCGAATCTGTTCGATCATATTAGTATCATTAGTACTTTCAATAGCGGATTTGGCATTATTTACTAGTTCAACTAGTTGAGACATTGGTTCTCTCCTGCTTATTATTCATCATATAAAAAAAGCCTCTTCTGAGGCTTTTATAATTATTTTTCGTTTTTCATTTGCCTCATGAGTAAAGTTTTCATTAAGTCAAAAAAGAAACAAAAAATAACTAACTTCATAATTAATTTACTTTTTAAAATATTAATTACTAAGATGACAAAAGCCGAGATAACTCGGCTTTTATGAAAACATTATAATGCCGCTTTTGCTTTTTCAACTAATGCAGCAAATGCATTTTTGTCAAATACAGCAATATCAGCTAAGATCTTACGATCAATTTCAATTGATGCTTTCTTTAACCCATTGATAAATCGGCTATAAGAAAGACCGCATTGACGAGCTGCAGCATTAATACGAACAATCCATAATTGACGGAATTGACGTTTGCGTTGGCGACGATCGCGATAAGCATATTGTCCAGCTTTGATTACAGCTTGAAAAGCAACACGATATACACGTGAACGAGCACCATAATAGCCTTTTGCTTGTTTTAAAATTTTCTTGTGACGTGCACGAGCAATAACACCACGTTTAACACGAGCCATAAACTATATCCTCTAAATAATTAACCAATGAATTAAGCGTATGGAACACACGCAGTAACTAAACCTAAATCGCCTTTTGACACAGTTGTCAAACCACGTAAATGACGTTTACGTTTGGTTGATTTTTTAGTTAAGATATGGCTCTTGTTAGCTTGCTTATGCTTAAAGCCACCAGAAGCTGTTTTTTTAAAGCGCTTTGCTGCGCCTTTTACAGTTTTAATTTTAGGCATTTTATTAATTTCCACTTCGCATTGTTAATAAAAATAAAATAATGGTGTAAATTTTAGTAAATTAAAAATTAGCTTGTAAAAACCATTATTTCTTCTTCGGCGCAAGAACCATTATCATTTGACGACCTTCGATCTTAGTTGGATAAGATTCAATGATAGCCAAATCTGCTAAGTCCTCTTTAATGCGATCAAGCATTTCAGAACCTAGCTGCTGGTGAGCCATTTCACGACCACGAAAACGTAACGTGACTTTAGCTTTATCGCCATCTTCAAGAAAGCGAATCAGGCTGCGGAGTTTTACCTGATAATCGCCTTCGTCTGTACCAGGTCGGAATTTAATTTCCTTAACCTGAACAATCTTTTGCTTTTTCTTCTGCTCTTTTGTTGCTTTACTCTTTTCGTAGAGGAATTTGCCATAATCCATAATTCGACAAACAGGTGGCTCTGCATTAGGGCTTATTTCAACTAAATCAAGAGTTGCTTCTTCCGCTTGTTTTAAAGCTTCGTCTAAGCTTACAATACCGAGCTGCTCACCATCGACGCCGGTTAACCTCACCTCGCGTGCAGTAATTTCATCGTTAATTTTATGCGCGCGTGTTGACTGAATTCGTTTACTGACTTTAATATCTCATTCCTCCAAATTAATTTATCATTAATTCATTTGTTCTAATGAACGACTATGAATTTCGTTAAGCAACAATTCTATAACATGTTTCACTTCAAAGCTACCAAGATCTTTACCTTGGCGAGTTCGAACTGAAATAGTGTCCGATTCCATTTCTTTATCTCCACAGACAAACATATATGGAACACGTTTCAATGTATGCTCACGAATTTTAAACCCAATTTTCTCATTTCTCAAGTCCGCTTTTGCTCTAATACCAACTTTTTGTAATTGTTCGGATAATTGTTTGGCATATTCGGCTTGATTATCAGTAATATTGATCACAACAACTTGTAGCGGGGAAAGCCATGTAGGGAAAAAACCAGCACAGTTTTCAGTTAATATACCCATAAAACGTTCCATTGACCCTAAAATAGCTCGGTGAATCATAACCGGAATATGACGTTCATTATCTTCGCCAACATAAGTCGCATCCAAACGCTCTGGTAGCATAAAGTCGAGCTGGACTGTACCACATTGCCATGCACGGCCTAAACAGTCATGTAATGTAAACTCAATTTTTGGTCCATAAAAGGCACCTTCACCGGGTAGATATTCAAATTCAATACCATTTTCAGTTAAACATTCAGCTAAATCTTTTTCAGCTAAATCCCAAGTCTCATCTTTACCAATACGTTTTTCTGGACGAGTTGATAATTTAACGGTAATGTTGGTAAATCCAAAAGTACTATAAGTATCGTAAACCATTTTGATACAGCTATTTACTTCACTGCGAATTTGTTCTTCAGTACAAAAGATATGCGCATCATCTTGTGTGAAGCCACGAACACGCATTAAACCATGCAGAGAGCCTGATGGTTCATTACGGTGGCAACTACCAAACTCAGCCATACGTAACGGTAAATCACGATAAGATTTTAACCCTTGATTAAAAATCTGTACGTGTCCTGGGCAGTTCATTGGTTTAATACAATATTCGCGGTTTTCTGAGGATGTTACAAACATTAACTCTTTGTAATTACCCCAATGCCCTGTTTTTTCCCACAAAATACGATCCATCATAAATGGACCTTTTACTTCTTGGTAATTATATTCTTTTAATTTAGTACGAACAAAAACCTCAAGTTCACGGAAAATAATCCAACCATCATTATGCCAAAACACCATACCAGGTGCTTCTTCTTGCATATGATAAAGATCAAGTTGTTTACCAATTTTACGATGATCTCGTTTAGCCGCTTCTTCTAAAAATTGTAAATAGCTATCAAGTTGTTTTTTTTCTGCCCATGCAGTTCCATAAATACGTTGTAACATTTTATTATCACTATTACCACGCCAATAAGCGCCAGCTACTTTTTGTAATTTAAAATGATGGCAAAAACGCATATTAGGTACATGTGGTCCACGACACATATCAATATATTCTTCGTGATGATAAAGTGCTGGTTTTGAATCTTTTGGAATATTTTCATCTAAGATAGCAATTTTATAAGGTTCATGCCGCTTCCAAAAGACTTCTCTAGCACGCTCCCAACTAACCACTTCTTTTTTTACTTCATAATCTTTTTTAGCCAACTCATGCATGCGTTTTTCTAGTGCATCAATGTCTTCCTGAGTTAAAGAGTGATCTAAATCAACATCATAATAAAAGCCATTATCAATTGTTGGACCAATAGCCATTTGTGTATTAGGCCATAGTTGTTTAATTGCATGACCCAATAAATGTGCACAAGAATGACGAATAATTTCGAGTCCATCTTCATCTTTGGCTGTAATGATGGCTAATGTTGCATCTTGTTCAATGACATCACAGGCATCTTTACGTTCACCATTTACACGCCCAGCTATACAAGCCTTAGCAAGCCCAGCTCCAATACTTTGAGCTACTTCTAAAACAGTAACTGGTTTATCGAATTGACGTTGGCTTCCGTCAGGAAGAGTAATAATTGGCATAATAAATCCTTATAACAGTGGTGCACCACAAGAAAGCGCACATGCGCACATAAAAAATAGATCGCGTATATTACCACTTATTATAAGGATTTTAAATAATGCTCATGCTACGTCTTCTTTATTTTCTATCTTTTTAATTAAAATAAATAGAAATATTAACCATAATCTTTTAATGCACATAATTAAAATACGATTATTACTCTACTTATTAATTACATCATAAATATTTCGATCAATACTGAAATTAAATTTAATATTTACGAGTTAAAAAATTTCATATCTTTAAAAATAACTCCCTACTTTTAAATGGTTTTGAACCTACATAAGGCTTTAAAGCCATTCTAGTAAATCGTTTAGCAGCTTTAAGTGTGTCTTTATTATTAAAGTCACGCTTTCCCAAAGCTAAAATTTGTTCACCAGTAAAACTAGAGCTATTTTGTAGTAAACTACTCATAAACCCTTTTTCTATTTGATATTGATAACTCATAGTGCTAACAATATCTTCGCCTGTGTAACCACAATGAAAAAAATCTACGTGATATCCCAAATTTTCTAATAAAGTTAATTCAAAACAGCGTAATACATTTTCAGCAGGTACTTGCCTAGCCAATTTTTGCAAGCTATCTAAATAATTATCAAAAAGTGTGGACATCTCTGTTTCGGCAATTAAAACACGATGTAACAATTCATTCAAATAAAAAGCACTGTATAAATAAACAGAAGCAAGAGGTAAAGCAAGTGACATCGCTTCAACTTGGCGTAATATTTTTATTTCACCTTGACCAGAATATTGCACAACAAGAGGTGTAAAAGGTTGTAAAACCCCTTTTAATGCAGATCGTTTTCGTCTAGCTCCTTTGGCTAAAACTGTTATTTTTCCTGCATTTTCAACAAATAGATCAACTAATAAACTGCTTTCACTGTAAGCTCGAGTATGTAATGTAAATGCCCTTTTCCAGCTTTCCATTTTAGATGCCTTTTTGATTACAAAATTATTATTTTTAATAAAAAGATTACTTGATTAAAAAATGAATGATTTTTTAAATTTTCTTCTGAAATTAACCTAAATTTCCGATATAATCAATGGCTAATTATTAATATGATTATAGGATAACTAAAAGAAAACTATGGAACTTTTCTCAACGATATTACTCCTTGTTTTAATTGTATCACTTTCTGGTGTCGTTATAAAAATGCTACCGTTTCAAATTCCATTACCACTTATGCAAATACTATTGGGTTGTACGTTAGCTGCTTTCGGCATATATGTAAAATTTGATCCAGAATTATTTCTTGTTTTATTTATACCTCCTTTACTTTTTGCCGATGGACGCAAAACATCAGTAAAAGATTTTGTTTATAACGTAAGAGAAATTGTTGGATTAGCACTTGTTTTGGTAGTGATTTCGATTATTGCGTTAGGTTATTTTTTACATTGGATATTGCCAAATGTTCAATTAGCAGCAGCTTTAGCTCTCGCTGCAGTATTATCTCCAACCGATGCTGTTGCCTTAAGTGGTATTGTAGGAAAAGGACGCATAGAAAAAGAAAAAATGGAAATTATTGAAGGTGAAGCTTTAATGAATGATGCTTCTGGCTTAGTATCATTAAAATTTGCAATTGCCATAGCGGCAGGATTGTTACAATTTGATTTACTAAGAATTAGTTTAACATTCTTTGGAGTTGCAATTGGGGGGCTTGCTATTGGTGTTTTGTTTACATGGTTATATGCACGTATATTACGTAAAATAAATAAACTTACGCATAATGATCCTGCAATTCAAATTGTCTTATTATTCTTACTTCCATTTGCGACTTACATAATTGCTGAAGAATGCCACTGTTCTGGTATTTTAGCCGCAGTGAGTGCTGGTATGACTGTCAACCATTCAAATATGATGAGAAATGCACCTTTAACTGCACGTTTACAGTCAGATAGCACATGGTCCATGTTAACCTTTGTATTTAATGGATTTGTATTTGTTTTATTAGGTATTCAGCTACCAAGTATTTTTAATAATACTTTCGCTGAAAATCAAACAGATTCATCGATTGAAGTTTGGCAGTTGTGTCTTATTGTCTTATTTGTTTTTATTGTATTAATGGGCACAAGATTTGCTTGGTTATGGGCAATGAAACATATGCCTACCATGCCATTAGGTACTAAACGACCACTTGCTTTTAGATCCTATTCAACTAGAGATCTATGGATTTCGACCTTTGCTGGTGTTCGTGGAGCAATTACACTTGCGGGTGTTTTATCTATCCCGATGACAATCAGTGGGCGATACCAGCTTGTTTTTATTGCAACCGGTATTATTTTAATTTCTTTAGTTACAGCAGTAATCGTATTACCTATATTATTACGTGGTAGTGTTATTTTAGATAATTCTGCGCAAGAAAATGAAATTCTAACGGTCAAAGGTCAGATGGCTGAAGAAGCAATTGTCAGTTTAGAAAAAATGCAAGGTAATTTACTTCAAGAAACAACAGATTCTGGCTTAGATCAAGAAATTATACATGAGGTTGGATCGCGTGTTATAGGATCACTAAGACGACGAACAGGCCTTAAAGATTTGGAACAAAAATCGCTAGAAGCTGAAAATCTTGAACGACGTATGCGTTTAGTTGCAATTGGCGCTGAACGTACAGCATTACTACAAATGAAAATTCGTAGCGAAGTCAGCGAAGAAACTTTTGAGCATTTAAATAATGATTTAGATATTTACGAAAAAATGATATCTGGAGATTAATAAATGGTAGCAAATAAACAACACATTTTAGCTAAAGCCCATGCTCGGTTTGTTGACAAAGCCCCTGAAGTTTTGGGGCTAGCTTTACAGTGTATTCCATTCAATTTAAAAAAATATGCAATAGAGCAATTACTGCAACTACAATTTAAAAATTCACTGCAAGACGGTGAGCTTGATTTTTTAGAAAACCGATGGCTAAAAATTCAAGTTACCGACCTAGAACTTGTTTGGTTTGTAAGTTTGATTAATAATAAACTGGTCGTAAGTCGAGAAGAACTCGCTGATGTGAGTTTTATTGGTAATGCTAATGATTTGATAATGATTGCAACGAGACGACAAGACCCTGATACACTATTTTTTCAACGTCGTTTAATTGTTGAAGGTGATACTGAACTAGGTCTCTATGTTAAAAATTTAATGGACTCAATTGAAATTGATTCAATGCCTAAGATTTTAAGAATAACACTTGAAAAATTAGCTAATATCATTGAAAGTACACCGACAAATTAAATTTTCTAAAATCATATTTTTCATATCTCTTCTTAAGTAAGGGAATTTAGCAGTTATTGATAACAACGTTCCCTTTAATTCTTATTATTATCCATTTTTAATAATTATATCAAAATGATAATAAATAGTTTTAATCAATTCACCTATTTAATTACCTTTTCTTTACTACACAACTTGTCCCCCGTATTATTATCCAATAAATTTAATTTTTCCATTAGAATGTATCTTCAATTTTTTTAGATGCTCCCATATAGTGAAAGCTTGCTTTTCGAATTTTAATATGTATTTATTACGTAAATCAACCTTTGACCATATTCCTAATCTCCAAAAATAATAGGTATATCATTAGTTAATGATTTCATAAGAGCAATCAACATACTTATATTCAAATTTATAAAGATAACTCAATAATTGTTTTTTTCATGTTAGCTACATCAAATTAGAGTTTACATCCACAAATAATTACTACAGCGTCTGATTTGATATAATATTTAATATATTATTTATATTCTGATATAATAGCTCCCCAAAATTATTGGTATTTATTTAAAGATTATCTAAAATAGATATTGTATTTAATGTTCTTTAATAAGACAAAATCTATACATTTCAATAAAAAAACAATGAATTAATGAAAATTAACACAAAGCAATTCACTTTCTATTTCCATGATTATGAAACCTTTGGCATCAATCCAGCTTTAGATAGGCCAGCTCAATTTGCTGGAGTTCGGACTGATGAAGATTTTAATATTATTGAAGAACCGTTGGTTATATATTGTTCACAAGCTCAAGATTACTTACCAAATCCTGAAGCAGTATTAATTACAGGAATTACTCCCCAGAAAGTGAACCCAAAAGGTCTTTGTGAAGCGGAATTTACTCGTTTAATCCATCAAGCATTTAGTGTGCCCAATACGTGTATTTTAGGTTACAACAATATTCGCTTTGACGATGAAGTAACAAGAAATATTTTATATCGTAATTTTTATGATCCTTATGCTTATAGTTGGAAAAATGGAAATTCCAGATGGGATCTTCTCGATGTGGTTCGAGCTTGTTATGCACTTAGACCAGAAGGAATTAATTGGCCAATAAATGATGAAGGTCTACCAAGCTTTCGTTTAGAGCATTTATCAAAGGTGAATAACATTGAGCATGAACATGCACATGATGCAATGTCAGATGTCTATGCAACTATTGCAATAGCTAAATTAATAAAAGAAAAACAACCTAAACTTTTCAATTATTTTTTTACATTACGAAATAAAAATAAAGTTGCAGAACTTATTGATATCGTTAACATGACACCTATTATTCATATATCGGGCATGCTCGGTAACTATCGTGGCAATATGTCATTAGTTTGCCCTATTGCTTGGCATCCATTACAAAATAACGCTGTGATTGTGTGTGACTTAATGGGTGATATTGATTCAATTATTGATTTACCTGTAGAAAAGATTAAAGAAAAGCTCTATACAAAAACACAAGATCTTGAGCTTAATGAATCACGCATTCCTTTAAAGTTAATTCATATTAATAAATGCCCTATCGTAGCCCCAATAAAAACATTATTATCACAAAATGCAAAAAGATTTAATATTGATGTAAATCTCTGTTTAATCAAGCAACAAAAATTATTTCAGTATCAAAAAATACTACAAAATAAAATGACAGAATTATTTGCAATAAATGAAAATTATTCTACTCATCCTGATGTCGATGCCCAAATATATAATGGCTTTTTAAATAAACAAGATAGCCTACGTTGCGAAACTATACGAACAACACCTGCTAATTTGTTAGATACTTTATCATTAACATTTGATGATTCTCGTTTAGCCCCTTTATTTTTCAAATACAAAGCTAGAAATTATCCACAATCACTAACAGAACAAGAACAAATAATCTGGCTAGATTATTGTCGTGATAAGCTTAATACATTAAAAATACAAGATTATTTATTAACATTAGAGCAACTTGCTGAAAACTATATTCAGCACCCCAAAAAACTAGCTATAATTAAACAACTTTATAATTATTGTCTTTATTTAATTGGATAATTAATTTTAGCAGGCGTATGATATAGATAAGTATATTTCATCCTAATAATAGGTATAATCATCATAATTAAAAATTAAGGTGATTAGCATTTATATTATGAAACATTTTTTAGCTAAGCATGCCACAATTAAACATCGACTATATTCTTTATACTATACTATTTTTAGTTATGGTCGAGGTCTTCTAGTTTTAACTCTTTGTTTATGGATAGGTAATATAATCTCTAAATTATTACCAATAATAATTCCAGATAGTATTATTGGATTGTTAATTTTATTTTTTTTACTGGCTTTTCAATTAATCCCCACTTGTTGGATAAAAAATAGTTGTAATCTTTTTATGCGCTATATGACATTACTTTTTGTTCCTGCAGCAATGGGTATTATGGAAAATTATTCACTTTTATTAGAAAATTGGGTACCAATTATATTTGGCAGTGTTGGCAGTACTCTAATCGTGCTGCTTTTTACTGCTTTTTTAACAGAACATTTTCATAAAACAGTAAATCAAGATCCAACTGTATCACTAAAAAATGAGGATAATTAGCCATGATATGGATGCTGCCATTAACGCTTTGTGTTTTTCTCATTGTTCGAAAAATATCGTTTAAAATAAAAAATCCATTATTTAATCCGCTAGTAGTGACTGTTATTGTTTTAATCCCAATATTACTAATAACCAAAACAAATTACACTCAATATGTTAATAACGTGCAAATTATTAATTATTTGTTACCTTATTCTGTTGTAGCCCTTGCCTACCCTTTATATGAACTTATTCCACAAATTAAGGCTAGATGGAAATCAATAATGATTATTACTTTCACTGCTTCACTTGCATCCATGATAACGGGAGTTTGCATTGTATTTTGGCTTGGTGGAAATAAAGAAATTGCCGCATCAGTATTACCAAAATCAGTTACTACAGCTATTGCGGTAACAATTGCAAATAACCAAGATGGAGTTCCATCAATAGCTGCATTATGCGTGATATTGGTTGGAACATTGGGTGCTATATTTGGGCACCAGATATTAAATTTAATAAAAATAAAATCAGCACCAGCAAGAGGATTATCAATAGGTGCGGTATCGCATGCTGTCGGCACAGCTCGTTGTATTGAAATTGATTATAATGAAGGAGCTTACAGTTCTTTATCATTAGTCTTATGCGGTATCATGACTTCATTGACAGCACCATTTTTATTTCCAATGATAGTATTTCTTTTCGATTGGTTTTAACATGAAATTAAAAAGATTTATAACTTATTTTGTCATTTTTTGTTTGATTTCTATAGCTTCAATTATTGGCCTTGATCTATGGATTAGTTATAAAACTGCGCCTTTAATTTATCATGATGAAAATAAGTTACCTTATCGAGCAGTCGGAGTTGTTCTCGGTACCTCAAAATATGTACGGGGTGGAGGTATTAATGGTTTTTACCGCAATCGCATTGATGGGGCTATTGATCTCTATTGGCAAGGTAAAGTAGATTATCTATTATTAAGTGGTGATAATGCACTTTTGAGCTATAATGAACCTATTACAATGCAAAAGGATTTAATTAAAGCAGGAATACCCCGTGAAGCAATAGTATTAGATTACGCAGGATTCAGGACCTTTGATTCAGTAGTTCGTGCAAACAAAGTTTTTGATGCAAATGATTTTACGATTATTACTCAGGAATTTCATTGTGAACGAGCCATATTTATTGCACTCGCCCAAAATATCCAAGCTCAATGTTTTGCTGTACCAGCACCAAGAAGTATGAAATTAGTGCGAATAAGAGAAATGTTTGCTCGTGTTAGTGCTTTTATCGATCTCTATATTCTTAATAAAAAACCCAAATATCTTGGTCCGGTTATTCCAATTATCTCAGATGAACATTAATAAATTTTATATTTAGATTAATATAATTAAGCTGATACCTTTTTAGTATATTTATTAAACTGAGAGTAATTAGTCTAATATTTTAGATTGCATTTTTATGCAAAAAAAAGTAATATTTAGTCAATTTTTTTAATTTAAGTAAAATGAACAATGAATATTGAATTAAACCATATTAACTGCTTTTATGGTAAACATCAGGCATTAAATGATGTTTCACTCTGCTATCCACTGGGTGAAACAATTGTATTACTAGGCCAAAGTGGAGCAGGCAAAAGTTCTTTATTAAAAGTATTTAACTTACTTGAAATTCCAACATCAGGAAACATGACTATTGCTAACTCATATTTTGATTTTTCTAAAAAAATTAATGAATCAACGGTTAGATTATTAAGAAAACATGTAGGTATGGTTTTTCAAAATTATAATTTGTGGCCGCACTTAACCGTGCTAGAAAATTTGATCGAAGCACCTTGCCAAGTATTAAAATTATCAAAAAAAGAAGCAAGTGATAAAGCAATGGCTATATTAGAAAGACTACAAATTAATGATATGGTCCATCGTTATCCCCTTCACCTATCTGGTGGACAACAGCAACGTGTTGCAATAGCTAGGGCATTAATGATGGAACCTCAAATCTTATTATTTGATGAGCCAACGGCGGCATTAGATCCAGCTATTACTTCACAAGTTGCTGAAATTATTAATGAACTGTCACAGACAGGTATTACACAAATTATAGTTACTCATGAAGTTGATTTTGCTCGTAAAGTTGCTTCACAAGTAATTTATATGGAACAAGGTAAAATTATAGAGCAAGGACAACTTGAATGTTTTGCTCATCCTAAAACTGAAAAATTTAAATCTTATTTGTCACATTAATTAAAATAAAATTAGGTGGATATATGAAAAAAATATTACTTGCTATTTTTTTTGCAGGAACAGCCTTTGTTACTCAAGCTACAGAGACTTTAACCATCGGCACAGAAGCAACTTATGCTCCTTTTGAATTTACGAATGAAAAAAATGAAATTGTTGGATTCGATATTGATGTGATTAATAAAATTTGTGACGAAATCAAAGCCTCTTGCAAAATTGTTAATCAATCTTTTGACGGCTTAATTCCAAGCTTAAAAACACGCCGAATCGATGCAGCAATAGCAGGAATTGATGTGACTCTTGAACGTCAAAAACAAGTTGATTTCACTAAAATTTATTATGATGATAGTTCGATCCAGTTTATTACCTTAAAAGATACATTAACTAATCTTGAACAAATAAAAGGTAAACGCATTGGTATTCAAAAAGGAACAACTTATCCAAAATATCTAAGTGAAAAATACCCTGATGTTAAACAAGTCAGTTACGATAGTTATCAATTTGCTTTTTTAGATTTAAAAGCAAAACGAATTGATGCGATCGTATCAAGTTCAATTGTTGCTGGTGAATGGCTAGATAAGGAGGCTGATATTGTACCACTAGCAGATAAAATCACCGATCACGAATTTTTTGGCGAAGGTTTAGGTATAGCAGTACGTAAAGGTAATGATCAATTATTAAATCAATTTAACCAAGCTCTTGATAGACTAAAAGCAAATGGTGAATTAGACGCCATTTATAAAAAATGGTTTAACAAATAGCCATTAAATAGTAAAAATCGACGTCATTATGATCTCGCCACACATTTTGTGGCGAGTTTATTTTTTATTAAACAATGTTAATTTAACAACGGTTTTCTTATGTCAGACTTTCTAACGAATAAAATAAATTGGATTCTATCTTTGATGGATGGATATATATTGCCACTAACACAAGCAACATCAATTACATTATCATTAGCTTTAGCATCATTAGTGGTAGGCATATTTTTTGCCTTTATTTTTACACTATTAGAATTGTCTTCAATTAAACCTGTTGCGTGGTTAATGTCACTTTTTAATTTAACGATTCGCGCTTTACCTGAACTATTAATTGTTGTCGCTATTTATAACGGATTACCGTTATTACTCATATTATTAAATGATGGTTTTACCATTAACCTTTACTTTGCTTCATTAACAATACAGCTAGACATTCAAGATTTTAATATTAATCCTTTTTTATGTGGTGTTGCTGCACTTTCACTTTTATATGCGGTTTATGCTTCACAAACATTGCGTGGTGCATTTAAAACAATTTCAAATGGGCAGCGGCAAGCAGCCCAAGTACTTGGACTTAGTAAATCACGCACGTTTTTTCGTATCATAATGCCACAAATGTGGCGTCATGCATTACCAGGATTAAGTAACCAATGGTTAATTTTGTTAAAAGATACAGCACTAGTATCAGCTATTGCTATTAATGATTTGATGATGCAAACAAAAGCAATTATAGCTAGAACAAACCAACCTTTTTTATGGTATTTCATTGCAATGACTATCTATTTAATTATCTCAATTTTAAGTCAAAAAGTTATATCACGAATTGAAAAGCGTTCAACCTATTTTGAACATCCAACACCAACATCAGCAAAAAATTAGTAAGGTCTTATTATGTTTGATACTTTTATTTATTATCTTAAAATCATACTTCAAGGTCTACCTAATACATTAACCTTAGGAATTTTAGGAATTTTATCGGCAGGATTGCTAGCAATCATCTTATCTTGTTTATTGTCATTAAATTCGTATGCTTTAACTAAAGCGATTCGTACTTATATTATTTTATTTACCGGTTCTCCGCTACTTGTACAATTATTTTTAATCTATTATGGACCATCACAATTTAGTGATACATTAAGCAAAGTACCTGCACTTTATAAACTTATTTCATCACCTTGGTTTTGCGCATACTTAGCTTTAACACTTAATAGTGCAGCTTATACTACACAAATATTTTACGGTGCATTAAAATCGTTACCTCTAGGACAATGGCAAGCTTGTGAAGCACTTGGTATGGATAAAAAACAAACATTAAAAGTTATTTTACCTTATGCATTAAAACGAGCTCTTTCAACTTACTCTAATGAGATCGTTTTTGTTGTAAAAGGTACGGCATTAGCATCGATGATTCCAGTAATGGACATTATGGGATATAGCAATCAATTAAATAGTGATTATTATGATTTTTCTATTTTTATTGTTGCAGGCTTAGTTTACCTCTTGATAAATGGCTTACTTAGCACCATTATGAGGATTATAGAGAAAAAAAACCTCACCTTCGAAAACTAATATGAGCCAATTTGATTCAACTACTTTTTTAAAAAAAGTCCCACATAAGCCGGGTATTTATCAAATGTTTAATGATAAAGAAACGATTATTTATGTGGGAAAGGCCAAAGATCTTAATAATCGATTAAAAAGCTACTTTAATAACAGCAAAAAAACATTAAAAACGGATATGCTTGTTAGCCATATCCATCGCATTGAATTTACAATTACCAATACTGAAACCGAAGCTCTACTACTTGAACAGACATATATCAAAAAGCATCAACCACGATATAATGTGCTTTTAAAAGATGATAAAAGCTACCCGTTTATAAAGCTAAGTAAAGAACGACATCCTCAACTGTCCCTTTATCGTGGAGCAGTCAATCGAAAAAAAGATGAGTTTTTTGGTCCTTATCCTAGTGGATATGCAGTAAAGCAAATATTAGCTTTATTACAAAAAACGTTTCCAATAAGACAGTGCTTAAATTCAACCTATCGCAACCGAACTCGGCCCTGCTTACAATATCAAATTAAACGTTGCTTGGGTCCTTGTGTTCCAGGATTAGTCAGCGATGAAGATTACCTAGAGCAAGTTAACTATGTTAGATTATTTTTATCAGGTCAATCAGATCAGATAATACAAAAAATAACTGAAGATATGCAAAAAGCTAGTAGCGAACTCAGCTTTGAAAAAGCGGCAGTTTTGCGTGATCAACTTCAAGCAATAAAACACATCAATGAAAAACAGGCAATATATAACAATAATGATAATCTTGATGTTATTGGATTCCATTATGAGTTAGGTTTAGCTTGTATATATGTACTGTTTATTCGCAATGGGCAAACATTTGGGCATCGTTCTTATTTTCCTAAGGTTCCATCAAATACTGAACTAGAAGAAGTCATCGAAACCTTTTTAGGGCAGTTCTATTTACAAGGCAATCAAAACAGAAATATCCCTAAAAAGATTTTACTTAACTTTTCATTGTCTGATAAACAACCAATGGAAGAGACCCTGTCACTTATTGCAGAGCATCAAGTTAAACTAATTGATGAGCCTAAGGGAGATAATCTTAAATTATTGAATATCGCAACCGTAAACGCTCAAACTGAAGTTAAAAATAAACTATTAGAAAATTCCACAATAAAACAACGATATGATGCGTTAAAATCTTTTTTGGGGATCGATAAAATTAACCGAATGGAATGTTTTGATATCAGTCATTTTATGGGCAAAAATACAATAGCATCTTGTGTGGTATTCGATGATAAAGGTCCTGTTAAATCGGAATTTCGCCGTTATAATATTTCAGGCATAACACCTGGCGATGATTACGCTGCTATGGAGCAAGTTTTAACTCGTCGTTATAGTAAGAAGGATCTTCCAGAAGAAAAAGTACCTGATATAATCTTTATCGATGGAGGTAAAGGGCAACTAAACCAAGCTTTAAAAGTATTTGAATGTTTAGAAGTAAACTGGAATAAAAATCACCCTATTTTAATTGGTGTTGCTAAAGGTGCAGAACGAAAAGAAGGGCTTGAAACACTTTTCTTTGAAGCGCATGGAGCTGGCCATTATATTGATGATCATTCTCCAGCTCTACTATTAATTCAACAAATTCGAAATGCCTCACATGATCATGCGATTATGGGGCAACGCAAGAAAGGTGTAAAGCAGTTAACGGATAGTGCATTAGAACATATTCAAGGGATCGGAGCTAAAAGAAGAAAAGCATTACTTAAGCATTTTGGTGGCTTAAGAGAGCTAAAAAATGCTAGTATTGATGAGATCGCACAAGTGCAAAGTATTTCTAAATCTTTAGCCGAAAAAATTTATTTAAATTTACAGCAATAACGCATTGAAAAATTAAAATATTTGAGGCAACATAAGCGTTAAGAAAACCTGTTTTTTTTAATTATCACTAATTATTTGATTAATAAAACAAAAAAGAGCTGATGTCACATGAAAATCAATATTCCTACATTTTTAACATTATTTAGAGTCATTTTAATCCCCTTTTTTGTGTTGGCGTTCTATCTCTTACCTTATGAATGGTCAGGTTTTTTTTCTGCACTATTATTTCTAATAGCCGCTGTTACAGACGTCTTTGATGGTTATCTTGCTCGCAGGTTGAAACAAACTACTAAATTTGGTGCATTTCTTGATCCTGTAGCAGATAAAATTATGGTAACTATAGCACTTATTCTTATAACTCAATACTATCAAGCTTGGTGGATCTCTATTCCTGCAATTATCATTATTTCACGTGAAATAATAATATCGGCTCTACGTGAATGGATGGCTGAAATAGGGAAACGCAATAATGTGGCTGTTTCATCGCTAGGAAAAATAAAAACTATTTCCCAAATGACAGCATTGACATGGTTATTATGGAGACCATGTAATATGGTTATTTATGCTGGTCTTGCAGCTTTAATACTTGCAACCATTTTAACTTTGATATCAATGTTACAATATTTGTTCGTTGCTCATAGCGATTTATTAGATAGCAAATAAAAGCTTTAAACAGATTTAATAGCAAGCTAGTGTACAATGAAATGCTTTGAGAAATTTTCATTTTAATTAAACATTGAACAATTACACAGTTAATATCAAATTTTTATTGACTGAAAAGATAGCATAGGTAAAATGCTATCATTCAAAACACAATTACTTTCTAGTAATTAATTTCAAGCCCGGGTGGTGAAATCGGTAGACACAAGGGATTTAAAATCCCTCGGCCTTTTTGGCCGTGCGAGTTCAAGTCTCGCCCCGGGCACCATTTAGTATCTTAAAAAGACTTTATAACCCTAGATCACTTTTCTTATAGTTTTACAAAAATACAACTAGCAATATTATTGATTTTCCCCTTACCTTTATAAATCATTTTTGTGTATATTGACATAATAGGTGTTGTAAAGCCACTTGACCTAACAAATTTATTAATAATAAGATTTCGTTATTTCAAATTTCCTATTTTTTAAATGCATTTATCATAGCTATTAAATATTAGTCTTTAAAACCATAAATGAGAACATATAAAAGAATAAATAAATACAATATATAAAAAATAATAGAATATTATTTTCATATATTTCTTTTTAATAAAGAATGAAAGAGCGATTAAATGATGGTCCCTTAACCTATTTCTTGCTCGAATAATTTGTGCAGACAATTATAGCAAAAAGAATAGTATAAAATTATTAATGATGAAACTGACTTTAAGAAGATAAATCTTAAAATAGCCAAATGAAAAATTCAAATTTCAAAGTAAATAAGATTAACTTTGAATAACAATATTGGTCTTTTGAGTATAAACGGTACAATTATCAGGAATATCTTTATTAACAAAAGTCATCGCCCCTATTACGACATTATTACCAATTTTAGTATTCTGCCCAAACATCATACTATTTGTACCAAAAGTGACATTATCTCCTACTTGTAAATAACCATCGTGATAATAGCTTTTAAAACCAATGGTAACATTACTTGAAATATTACAGTTTTTACCAATCTTAACTCTTGGCGTAATAACAATACCGACTAAATGCCAAATATGTAATCCAATATCAATATCTGCTTTAATTGAAATATCAAGACAATGCTTTTGATTTAATTTATTAATAATTTTTTTGGCACATGTTCTTTCGCTTTCATCACCTAACCTATACATAAAATAAGCAAGACGATACCAAGCTAAAAAGCTATTTTTTCTTAAAAGTTTTCGAAATAATCTTATCCAAGTGAAATCTTTATGAATATATTCAACTACCCAGTAATTTTTTAAATTTGTTAAATCGTGAGTGAGCAAGAATTTGATAATAGAAATATATTTAAACATATTGAATAATATTATAAAATAACTTTCGCTTATCTTAATAAAAAAATTAAAAAATGACAAATTAAACCTATTTATAGATTCTTTTAATTTTATTCTTTTAACCTAGCTAAAACCATATAATAATAAAAGCCTTTCATTTTACATAACCACTTAATCAATAAAAAAGGTTGAACCATTAGATTAATCTCAATGTGCAAGTTAATACAAAAATAAAAAGCACTATAGAAAATAATAACTATTTTGCTCTATAAAGGTGATTATGAAAGATTTTATTAGCGATTTTTTGGTGGCCCCTACTGGACTTGAACCAGTGACCAATCGATTATGAGTTCTTTAAAGCTGTATTTAAAATCAATAACTTATAATTAAATCAAGCGGTTAGGGATACATATATAGACACATTTTACTATATAAAAATATTTTCAACCGCCATTTTGCCGCCAATTATTTTAATCAACAAATTCAGGTTCTTTTATAAGAAAAGCTTTATTAGGGAAAAATAATGAATATACACCTATATTTTTATTTGTAATTTCTAATTCTTCATTATTGACTTTAAAATGAAGCGTTGCATAAATAAGTTTTTTTCCAGATATATAATTAAAAACTTCTGCATCAAAATTACTTTTTAATGGTGATTTATTTCCAGCTAATAACATATTACTTTGCATATTACAAATTAGCTTTATATCTACTCTTAAGTTTTCTGGTTGTTCTAGATGATTACAGAAATCAAGAAACGCCGAACTATTAATTACACCTGTAACCTGATGATCTTTTACTCTTAACTCAACATTTATCGTAACATCAGACTCATTTTTTAAAATTGTCCTAGGGATAATATCGATATAACCTTCACTACTATTAGTCCACTTTCCTGAAAATTGTGTTGAACTGCCAAACCATATCCAAAAATCCTTATATTTTGATAATAATGTATCAATTGATGAAATAATATTAGCTGTATTCGTAATAATTGTAATAAAAAAAATAATGATGACAACAGGATTTGTTATCACTCTATTCAACCAACTTTTATTATTGCTTGTAGTTTGTAATTTTTTGATTTTTCTATTCTTTTTTCTAGTCATGTTTTTTAAATTGGTTTAGATTTAACGGATTCAACCTTACCGCATCTTCAAAGTGATCAGGTGCAAAGTGTGCGTAGCGCATGGTCATTTTGATATCGGTGTGGCCGAGTATTTTTTGTAAAACTAAAATATTGCCACCATTCATCATAAAATGGCTGGCAAAAGTGTGGCGTAATACATGAGTTAGTTGTCGATCTGGTAATTCTATTCCTGCACGATCGATTGCTGAACGGAACGCCGAGTAACAGGGGGTAAATAAGCTACCATTCTTTTTGGGAATTTCGTTAAAGAGTTTATCACTAATTGGAATGGTTCGATTACGTTTGCCTTTGGTGTTAATGTAGGTGATTTTACCATCTTTTACTTGAGCACCTTTTAGGCTTTCGGCTTCGCTCCACCTTGCTCCTGTTGCTAGGCAAATTTTAACAATAATGGTTAAATCGGTAGCGGTGCTTTGCTCACAAGATGACAGGAGTTCATGAATTTGCTCTTTTGTAAGATAAGCCATTTCTTGCTCATCTGTTTTAAATGGGCGTATTCTTTCAAGCGGATTGCTATGTTGCCACTCCCCTAGCCGAATTAACTCATTAAACATGGCTTTAAAATAAGTTAATTCAAGATTCATTGTACGTGGGGTAACATTCTTTATCCTATCTGTTCGAAATATCTCACCATCAATACGCTTTTGACGATAATTAGTAAACTGTTTAGCTGTAAAATGAGTAGCTAATGGATTATCAATGCATTCACAAGCAAATAACATCGCTTTTAGGCGTGTTTGACCGTCTTTAAGCGTTTGCCCATGTAATGAATACCAACTGTTAATTAAATCTGATAAATGGCGTTTATCAATCTTTTCACCTAACCAAGGCTTTTCGTTGGTTTGCTCTTCTAAATAATTTTCGTAAGCTAATGCCTCGCCTTTGGTCGCAAAGGTCTTACGAACTCTACGACCGCCCTCAAGGTATTTTTCGAATAGCCATTTATTACCATTTTTACGAATTGACATAATTTACCTGGAGTTATTTACCAATCGTAAAATTGTATTATGCCTAAGCAACCTTTCTTTTTTGTTATTAACAGCTTCAGCCGCTGCTAATTTATATTCATCAGCAGGATTTAAAGCAAATATATTTAAATTTTCTTCTAATTTCTCAACAGCTATATCATCAAGATTAGCAGTTGCTAATGCTATTATTAATGAAAAAATATTTGCTTTTTTAAACCAAAAATTATCGAGTTTCATTTTTAATATAAGGTTCGCTCTTTCTTCAAATACATCAACAAGCTCATCTTTTTTATCAAAGTTAATACTAAGCTCATCCAATGCCAAGAAGCTTTTTTCATTACGATTAAAAAATGAAAATAGATAAGTAGACATTAAATTAAGCACATGCATCAAATGAACTTTTCTTTGTATGTCCATAGCTGTATATATCTTTTTATTGCTAATCAATCGTTGAAATGCTTTTACTTTTTTTGTATTCGCCCAGACATAAAAAGATTCAGGTATATTCGGATCCTCTTTAAAATCGGAATATTCCCCTCCTTCATCGTCAGTTAGCTTTCTATTTATATCTATTGAACTACATAACAATCTGGCAACTAATAGAAACTCTGATGTAGAATATTCTGAGGCTAATTTTTCTATAGTTGTTAATGAATTTGATGTTCTATTAATCCGCTGAAAAATTTCCTTAACTTTAGGATCATCATTTTCTAGGTCTAACTCTATCAATGCTATTTCATATTTAAAAAAATCATTTTTTTCGTCTGGAGATAATTCGCTAAAATATCTATTTTTAACAGGGAATTCATTTCTAATGAATTTTAAAATGGCATTTGTTCTTTGCTGTCCATCTACAATGCATGATATTGTTGCCATTTTTTCAACATCAATTTTCCCTTTAGATATAAAAATTTGGGGAAATGGAAACCCTAAAAGAATTGTTTCAATAAAATCTCTATTATGCACATCTCGCCAAACTAAATTTCTTTGAAAATACGCATCTAAAATATATCTACCCGCCATAACTTCATTTATATAATTTAACAGGCTAACTGACCTAACTTTATATTGAAGGCTATTCATATTTTCCTCACTCACTAATTATTGGTAAATCTGCATCCAAAGCAAACTGCTCCGTTTTCCTATAAAAATCAACAATTGATTTCTGCTGATAATTAAACATCATTTCAGATAAAAAAATACCTGCATTTATTTTTGCAAAGTGCATGGTATATTTATTCGATATAGAACCAAAGAAAGTAAACCAATCTGTCTTCAAAGGTATATCTGGCATAAAATCAGGTCGTAGCCACCCCTTAGATAAATAAGACATATATGATTTTTTATTATCACGTTTTTTAAAATAAGTATTTTGTAGTCCTTCTGAATCTAGTAAAGATTTTTCCAGATAGAAATTAAACAAACTCGAACTAATTATAGCTATATCCAGATCAGACCTTATTGCGTCAAATTTTTTTGACTTATAGTAACTATAGCCTGTCTTACCCGAACCGCATAATTGAATAGAAGTTATGGGAATCTTGAAATGCTCACTTATAAGCTTATAAATGACATATTGCAGATCCTCTTTACCCCTAAAAACATAAGAATTATAAATAAGATAAATTTTTTCGGCTATTTCTTGAGGAGATAATTTATCTATATCGTTCTTCAAACAATCAGAATAAAGCTTCATACAATTTATTTCCCATTCTTTTTTCTCAAATTAATCTACTCTTTAACTCACTAAATTCTTAATCGGTTATTACGCCTTTTTCTTTTAGGTTTCCCAAACATTCCTGTTTTTCAAAAAATTGTTAGATAAATCTTTTTTAAATCACTCCCCCAATAACATCTCACCAGTTTCTAAAAAGTTTAAGAAGTCGCTTTCATTCATGATGCTAATTCCCATTCCTTGTGCTTTTTCAATTTTTTTGATGCTTGCGTTATAGCCAACACAGAGTAATTGCAGGTTTAAGGTTACGCTTTGTCGGACAGTTAATTTTTTTTCTTCTGCCAATTTAATTAAGCGTTCTTTGTCGGCTTTTCTAAAGCCTGTGAAGTGAATGTTAAATGTATTAAATGCAGCAGATTTACTTTGCAAGCGTGGAATAGTTGATTCTAAAACATCAATGGCATGATCTAAATTATCGGCAAGATCATATAAATTAGCATCCAGTTCATTATCAAATTTTGCAATTATTCGATCTTTTCGATACGTTCTAAATTGCCCATTGTCACCGTTTGTTATATTTATACCTTGAATATATTTTTCATCTTGCCGAATGTATTGGACAACATGAATTAAAAATTCTTTTCTTACATTGATATATGCAAATATTAATTTACCGCTCATCCTTTCCCATCCTATTGTTTTTAGTTTAGATTCAAAATTATCTTTTAAATATCGATCACGTTCTTTAGCTTTTTTCTCTTTTTCTTCTTCTGCTGTTGGAGGTGTGTAAGAAATGCTTCTGACTGGATTCTGTTTTTTTTCTTTTTTTGCTTCTGCTTTAATTGCTTTTTTGGCTTTAGCTTTAGCTCTGGCTTTTAAAATTTTTTCAGGTGAACTTTTAGACATCTTGTTGTTTTTTTGTTTAACATGAGAATCTAGATGTTGTTCTATTATTTCTTTTTGATTGTTATCTTTTTCTACTTGTTTGGAATTTGTAACATTAACAAGAGAAACTTCTTTTTTGGATGATATTAACTTGAATAAAATAAAACGTATTGCTACGAAAAGAGTAAATATTATTGAGGAAAAAAAAGAGATAACAATTGCAAATGATGATGACAAAAATAACACTTCATTCTGATCTTTATCAATAGATACAGCCAAAAGAATTGATATGCAAAAAATTAAAAAACTAATGCCACTAAATTTTAAAACTACTTTGTTGGTGCTTGTTATTAATTTTTTTACGGTCAAAAACAGAAAAGATACTAAAAACCCTAAAGCTGAAAAGAAAAATAAAACGACAATAAAAAGACCTAATATTATAGATTTTTCGTCGTAATTAGTTGCCAATGAAATAGAAGAAACAAATGCAAAAAAACAAACAATCATAAATAAAAATAATACTTTATTTGAACATAGATGATTGTTTGTCATCTTTTAATCTCCTATCAAATCAATTTAGCCTTTAATGCATTAAATTCTTGCTCAGTGATTGCACCTTCTTTTTTGAGCGCAGCTAGTCGTTCCAATTTTTCCAACGTATCATCAGAAAGAATTGTTTCTTTTGATTGTTGTTCAGTTGGTAAAAATTCACCTTCACCATTAGCTAACCATTCTAATGAAGCTCCTGTTTCAGCCATGCAACGCACTACTATATCTGACGGGAACTGATCCCTTTTATAGCGTTGAACAAGACTTGCAGAAGATATATTCAAATGATTAGCCAACATTAATTTAGTTTTAAAACCATAAGCTTTTAAAACTCTGTCTAAAACATCTGCGCCACCAGTATCAAAATTGATTTTCACAACTTAATCACCCAATTAGTATTTAACTCAAAAAATTAATAAAATCCTATTTACATTTATTTAATGTTAATTTATTATTAACTAAATCCTAATTTTATTATATATAAACACATATAAACACCTAACTAGGAATAATGCACTATGACGCCAAGAATATCAATAGCTATTTCAGCGCCTTATGTCACTGTTGATGAATTTGCCCGTGTATCAGGCATGAATCCTCGCACAGTAAAAAAATATATTAGTGAAGGCAAGCTTCCTATCCGTAAAAAGCAAATCACAGGCAAGTACGACCGCTCTACAACTTTTATCAATATGGTGGCTTTAACCCTTGAGGGAGCTAAAGCCTTTAATCCTGAATTAAATATCAAAGAGGAATAAACAATGAGCTACGCAGTCTATTTAAGCCCAAAATGCGCCGGCGTTTCGAAAACAATTTATATCAAAATCAATCAACATAACCAGAAAGGCTGGGTTGAGAAGTCGAACGGGCAAGTAATTAAGTTGCATAAAAAGTTAATGGCTAATTAAGTGAGTCTAGGCGCACTTAATCCTAGACATTGCGAGGGGTTACATGAACACAATGCAAAATAATCAAACTATAGAACCACGCAGTCTATTGCGTGAGTTTCACCAAATATTAAGCAATCAGCGCAGTTTAGCCCGTTCTGCTTTTAACAATTTAAATTCTGGGCAAAAGCGTTTACTGCTGAACGCATCAGGCATCGAACCACGCACTACAACGATTTATAACGTGGATAGTCAATTTACTCATGCGTGGGAAATGAATTACGACAACCTGACAGATAACGAAATTGACGATCTGAAAAAAGGTTTACGCAGGTTGCAAGCAATTATTGATGCATTCGCATTATGTGAAGAAGAAGATTTTAAAAAAGAAACTAAAAAGGTGGCATAAATGGACATGAAAACAGAGGCGACGCCGGAGTTAACACGTCAATTACTCGTAACAATTAATAACGCAAAACGTGATCTACGCCAAGGACTGTGTGACGTTTTTACAACAAAGTTAGAGCGATTAGCGGCGCATATTCGAACTGAACAACTAACTGCTGCCGAAACGGCTGAATTGCTACGTGATGAAGCGGAGTTTTTACGTGAGCAAATGAGGGAGGAGATCTAATGGCAGATTTAGCAGATATAGCACAAGCACACATTGAAACAGTTGCCGCCGCGGCTGTGAAAAATGCAAGTGCAAAGGTTTACACCGGCAAATCATCACTTTATTGCTGTGAATGCGGTGAACCAATACCGGAGGCAAGACGTGACGCCGTGCCGGGTTGTAGTTTGTGTGTTTATTGTCAGCAAAAAGAAGAACACGAGGTAAAGCATGGGGTTAGTAAATAAATTGCGATCCGCCATGGGTTATACCCCGCAGCACGTCCGCATACTTGCGGAACTGCAAAAACTTGCGGATCACTTTGAAAAATCTTGGTGTTTGCAGCGTGAAACACCGCTACTTAAAACAAAAAATAAAGGAGAAAAACAGATGCTTTGTGAATTTGAAAATAAATCTTGCAAAACAATTAAAGTTATAAATGTAGATGATTATCAGTTTGAGTTAATTGTGGGTTATGGCGTGCGAGTAATGAGCATCTCTAAAGAGCAAGTAAAAGAATTAAAGTGTGCAACAATCTTTGCTATAGCGCACGGTAGCGATGCGATTGTTTGTGAAGCAGTCGGTTTATATGATTCCGCGGTTGATAACTTCACAGATGTTCTTGAGTTTGAAATCAAAGAAGACGAAGCAGAATAAATCCATTAATCAATAATCAATCGGGGCAATTGGCCCCAAATCTTTTAAGGCTCAAAAAATGTGTGTGGAAAAGTCTTTTTTGAAATGGGTCGGCGGTAAGGGTCGACTTATCCCTCAATTATTACCTCACTTGCCAGACGGCCAGCGGCTAATAGAGCCGTTTGTTGGGGCGGGTAATGTGTTTATCAATACAAATTATAATAGCTATATATTAGCTGATAAAAACCGTGATTTAATTAACGTTTATCGTTGGTTACGTGATGACTTAGTCAGATTAGTAAATACCGCTCAATCACTATTTGATAGTGACGTTGATTTTTATGAAGTTCGCTACCGTTTTAATTGCAATATAACGCAACCATTTGCGTTAGAACGTGCTGCTGAATTTATCTATTTAAATCGTCATTGCTTTAACGGTGTTTGCCGTTATAACCAAAAAGGCGAATTTAATGTGCCGCACGGCAAATATAAAAAGGTTCGCTTCCCAAAAGCTGAACTAATCGAATTCAGCAGCAAACTGAACTCTGTCCCGGTTACATTAATGGCGGCAGACTTTAGGGCTGCGATCGAAATGGCCGAAGCGGGCGACGTTATTTATTGCGATCCGCCATACATTTCGGGCACTAAAAACGATATTTTCACCGGCTACACCCCCCACAAATTCAATTACCCAGTCACGAAGTTATTGCGTGATTTACTGGTTCACGCTGTCAGGCGCGGAGCAACTGCAATCGTATCAAACAGTAACAACACAATAGTAAAAGGTATTTTTAGTGATTTCGAAATCTACGAAATCGACGCACCGCGGTCGGTTGCGGCAAATGGCAATCGAAAGTCTGCAAAAGAGATCATTGGTGCGTTAACGCCAGATATGATTTAGAGGCTAGATAATGAAATTACATAACTTAAAAATTCAAACAGAACATTTTGAAGCGATTTTAGCGGGAAGGAAAACGGCAGAATTACGTATCAACGATCGTAATTATAGTGTTGGTGATGCGTTATGTTTACATGAGTTTGCTAATGGTAATTATACATGCCGCAAAATTACTCGATATATTTCTCACGTATTAGAAGATGAAACGTATCTACAGAAAGGCTATGTAATGCTTAGCCTTGCTAAAGACAATAAGTTGATACTGATACAAGAATAATAACATGACATCAATCACGCAAAACCTACCATCAATCAGTAACAAGGCTAAATATGCCTTGCTTTCTGATATGCGTGATTATTATGAAAAAGTTGGGAAATTCTTACCTAATAAAGAAGTTATCAGAACGCCAGTTAATCCACATGAATTATCACCAAAAATGCCTAATGGGCTTTCATATAATGAAATAAAATTATGGCAAGTAGATACCGAAGATCATAATTTTAGGGCTAATTATTTTTCTGGTTTGCCAGACTTTTTAAGTAGCTATTTTGCAAATGAATACATCAAACTATTTCGAACAAAAAGCCGAAAATCCGCCAATACATTTTTGCGTAAAACACTTGGCGGTAATATTAAATCAAGGCTTGATTTGGTTAATAAACAATATGAATTTATTAAACCAAGCGCACTATCTATTAACTTTTCTGCTGAGTTTGAGAGCTTGCCTACATTTGGCAGAGAGCGAATTGCTGAGCTTGGTGTCCAAATAGCCCGTTACATAGATAAACTTATACAACAATTATTAGCTGATCATGAGTTTTGTTTATCTGCCAATGAGGTTAATCAGCTTGGGCTTGAGTATCAACTTTATAAATCTGTTTTAAATGAACTAGACGGCATCAATATCGTACCGCCCTACTTTGCCGATTATAAAAATGGAAAGTTAACCAATGAAAATATTGTCAGAGCGTTGGCAAAATTAACCAATGAGGATTGGTGGTATAACAAGTTAAAAATTCGTCGAGATTTCCAGCATGAACATTTGGCTATTGCCGTTGGGCAAGTACAAAAGAAAGCTACCGCCTATGCCAGTCAATCTTGCCAATCAGAATGGAAAGAACAAAAGCGACGCAATAAAAAATATTTAGAACAAATGGCAATTGAAAATGAAGAAACTGGCGAACAAATAGCACTTGATTTGCAGGTATATAAATCTATTTCCAATCCAGCTATTCGTCGTGCTGAGCTAATGACCCGCATGAGGGGCTTTGAAGATTTGGCTGATGAAATGGGTTATACCGGTGCATTTATTACATTAACCGCCCCTTCAAAATACCATAGTGCCTACTCAAAAGGCGGATTTGTCAAAAATTGGCAAGGTAATAATCCACGTGAAACCCAAGCCTATTTGTGTAAAGTATGGTCAAGGATTCGAGCAAAGCTTAATCGTGAGGATATTAAGTTTTTTGGCTTCCGTGTTGCAGAACCTCATCACGACGGCACACCGCATTGGCATATTTTAGTTTTTATGCGTCCCGAAGATTTACAAACAGCTTTTAAAGTAATGTGGATCTATGCTATGGATGAAGACGGGCAAGAAAAGGGAGCTGCCAAAAATCGCTTTGAATTTACCCTGATTGATAAAAAGACAGGTTCGGCCACGGGTTATATCGCTAAATATATTTCTAAAAATATTGATGGTTATGCGTTGGATAATGAAGTAGATGATGAAACTGGCGAAAACTTAAAAGAAACAGCCAAAGCGGTAACTGCCTGGGCAAGCCGCTGGAAGATCCGCCAATTTCAACAATTAGGCGGTGCACCTGTTACCGTTTGGCGAGAGCTACGCAGATTAAGAAATCAAAAAGTAGAAGATAAAATTATTGATCCTGTTTTAGCATCCGCAGATGTTGGCGACTGGGCAGCATATACAAGCCACCAAGGTGGTCCTATGGTTTTGCGTAAAGATTTAAAAGTTAGGCTATCTTATGAAGAAGAACTAAATCAATATGAAGAAACTATTAAAAAAATAAAAGGTGTATTTTCACCGCTGTCAGGGCTAGCTTCGTTTATTTGCACCAGACTGATTAAGTGGAAAATAGTTAAAAAAGAAAAACCAAACAAGGACCTTGACCTTAAAAAACGTGCGGCACGCACGCCTTGCTAAAAAATTACTGTATAAATATACTGTATATAAAAACAGTAAGGTATTAGAAATGGACGAATTAGAGAAAGCAAAAAAAGTAGAGAGAGCTGAATTACTTATCCGTGTTGTAACAGAGTCTGAACATCTAACAGAGCGTGATAAAGATATCACACTGTTTTGGATTCGTGATTTATTGGAACCTTTAAAAGAGAGCTTTTTAAAAACAACATCAAAAGAAAATTTATAAAATTTTTTACTGCACGTCTACACTGCACGAAAACGAAAGATCTAAAAAGGATCACGGATCACTAAAGCCCTTATACTAGGGCTTCTTTTGTGATGTTTGCAACTTTGCACAATTTCACACACTTTTAATGCGATGGTGACGTGGGGTTTAAATATCGCAATTTTACTTTTAGCCTTTATATCATCATCAAAAATCAACAACAACCTGTCTAAAACGCTCATAGTGAAGAGATTTTAAAATCTGTGAACAGCTATGTGTAGAATAAAAATCGCTTCTCTATATGCTTTACAGCTAAAATTAAATTTTCAAATATTACATTTAGTTAGCTGAATGTTTATATATGCTAATAACAAAAAAAGCCCCTTTCGGGACTTTCATTTGATTATGTGATTAAGTCAAGCTACATTTAATTCAAGACGTTTACCCAAAGCAGACAATGCTTTACTGATCGTATCGATTTTTGTTGCATGCTCTAAATTAACAATACGTTGCACTTCTTGAGGTTTTACGTGAATACGTTTTGCTAGCTCGACGTTAGAAATATTCTGTTCAACCATTTCATTAAGTAAAAGCACTTTGGCAAAAATACTCACGGGTAATTCAATTAAATATTCTCCTTTTTTAGCCTTACTTGGTAATGGAACGGTACGATGATCTTCAAAATAAAAATCCATACTTGTTACTAATGCATCTTGAGCCATATCTAACGCATCTTGCAAATCATCACCACAAGTAATTGCTTCAGGAATATCCCTAAATGTTACTGTATAGCCATCATCTTCTTTAGTTAGTTTTGCAGGATAAAACATAATAACCTCTTTTAAAGAAAAGCCCCCTCACGAGGGCTTTAGTTATTTTAGATTTAGTTGCCTTTTGATTGCTATCATTGTACCGTTTTTTAACTCCTTGCTAGGATGTCTTGGCATTGTTGATTGCTTTCCGTTGTAATAAAGTTTCAGGTGATTACTTCCTTGCTTTACTTCAACACCTTGAGCAACTAACCATCTTAAAAACTCACTTTGTTTCATTATTGCTCCGTGCTGTTTTAAGACAGTTAAATAATAAACAAAAATGTTTATTATTTCAATCTAGAAATAAACATTTTTGTTTATTTTTATTCAAGCAGGTATGGATTAAATTTAACTACCTCCTCACCCATCCAATCATTAAGCTGTAAAAATCTATCTTGTAACGGTTTGATTTCATTACGAGCAAATACTTTAGAGGCTTTTTCTGGATCACCAAATCCACCCGTATTTTTTGGTGTTATGCCCATTAATGATGGTGGCACTCGGTGTGCTGTTAAGATATCATCTTGGCTTACTGATTTGATGTCTGCAAAATTATCTTTAGCTGCCACTTCTCCAACGGGTATCAGTTTTAATCCATCTGGCTTACCGTTTGGTGAGTACATGAGCAAATTGCGGAAGTTGCCGGGTCCACGGCTGCTTTGCAATGCTTTCTTTAATTCTTCAATATCTTTTTCATTATGGGATGGATTAGATAAATATAAAATAAACCCTGCATGCGAACCATTTTTATAATAACGTTGACGGAATACGGTAGCCGAGTTATCAAGCCAAACCGAATTAATGGCGGCTAAATATTCGGGTAATCCGTAAATTTCTTGGTTAATATCGGGCGCAAGCATATGCCACACCGACCCTTTTTTGAATTTATGCTCTTCCCAATACTTATCAATATACCAATATTCGTTCTTGACTATTCCACGACGGGTATATTTTGCTAATGTTGGCTTTAGTCCGTCGGTTTGCCTTAGCATATTGGCCCGTTTTTCGAGATAGCAATTACCTAATATTAAAAAATCATTAGCGATTCGCTCAAATGCTTGACGTGATAAGTATTTATGCGGAATAAATGTACTGGTTAAGATATTTCGTTTTACATAAATCGGGCTGCTATGATATGACGATGAACTAAAGGTATTGGCTAGCGTATCTAAATTAACTGGCGGCTCATACCAATTGCCGCACGGGGTGCATTGTAAATAATTTAATAAGTCTTTTGCATCGGCTAAAGGCTCACGATCGCCAAACGTAAAACATTCTATCTTTTCATCTTGTTGTGTAAATTCTGTCATGACTAAAATACTCCCATAAATCCGCTGTTGCTGTTTGCTCCGCTAATACTTTCTAGCGGCTCGTTATAAATTGCGTGCATGGTTGCCCAAGCAATATCGGCATGTGAAACCTCATCATTGCGATCAGCCACATAAGTGACATAACGCTGGCTAGCTGTTAATGTTTTACGAATAGCCATAAACGATTGGGCCAAATCCGCCCATCCAGCATCAAATTCCAATCGTTGTCGTCTGATGACATCTTGCATTTTGAGGATTAAACGTTGTTTGACTTCAATTGAATATTTAAATGCCACTACAGCAGGATAAAATTGCTTAACTAGTTGATAAACACCCTCGCCTAACCCAGTAGCATCAATACCGATGTAGGTGACGTTATATCTTTCAGTCATTTTTCGAATAGCATCGGCTTGTGTGGCAAAGTCCATCCCCGTCCATTGATGCTTTTCAATGACTCGGAATTTACCACCTTCAACCATCGGCGGTGAAACAACTGCACACCCCGCACTATCCCCTGTGTGTGACGGATCATAGCCGAACCATACTGGTCGCTCGCCAAGTGGCCGCACGGCAAATGGTTTATAATCATCCCAAATATCCCAAGAATCGACCATACACGGTTGTAAACTGGATAACGGAAACACTGATGATGAATCATCAATAAAATTACATAAAAATAAATTAGCGAACTCATCAGGACTATATTCAAGCTTAAGTTGATTAATATCAAATAAATCAAATCCCAATTGCTCGGCATCTTCAATCGTAACAATCTGCCGCCATTGCCCATCGGCACATAATTTGCCACCTTTTAATGCTTGATGTGAAATATCAACGTTAATACGTTGCTCTTTTCTACGTCCTTTATTAAATAGCTCCCCAGTCCAAAACTTATATGCTTCATGATTAATGCTAGACGGCGTTGAGAAGTAAGTTTGTCGCCAACGTTTTTGGCTCGACATGCCAGAGGCAACTTTACGCAGTTCTAAAAATTTATTAATCCAAAAATACTCATCCAAATATAAATTACCATGATAGCTTTGTGCCGTTTTAGAGTTGGTACCTAAAAAGTAAAGGCGGGCATCATTATGTGGAAAGTGGATAACTTCGCCTTTCAGATCCATATCTATACCGTGGAAAAAATCGATAATATATTGCCGAAATTGAAAAGCTTGGGATTTTGAGGCGGATAAAAATATCTGATTACGCCCAGTATTCACTGCATCAACCGCACCCTCACGAGCAAAAAACATAGTTGCCCCAATTTGGCGTGATTTGTTAATGTTTCTTATGCGGTTTTGTAAACCAGCCCGATACCAAACTTTCTGATGCTCATATAAGCCATCATGAAATAGTTCGTTAATTTTTTCGATTTGCTCATCAGTTAAAAGATTGGTTTTAGGCTTTTTCTTCGGCTTGGCATTACGATTGGCAATATTTGGGTTTAAATCAACTTCATTACCGCCATTTTGATATTTTTCAATTCTGGCCGTACGTTCTAACTGACGGCTAAGTAAATCAATTTCTTTAAAATCTTTACCTTCCTTATTTGGTTTTATTACAAGATGGATTAATTGCGCTTCAAGAACGCCATTAACCCTACCCAATACGGATGATTCATCCCACTTATCACGCCGTTTCCAGCTATGAATAGTATTAATATTTTCATTCAATAGTTCAGAAATACGACTAATACGATACCCTGCCCAATACAGCGATCTAGCAACTTTTCTTGGGTCGGTATTATCACTAATTAAATGATCTAATAAATTGACGTTTACCATGTGTTCTCCTTTAGTAACGCCAATTTACCTATCATTTTTATTTTTTTATGTTTGTTCAGGTTGTAAAACTCTAATTTACAAGTTGCCCCAATTGCTCTCTTTCGTTTGTCAATTCAACATAAGGCAAAAACAATCAGCTAAGGATTACAACAATGGGGACAGACGTTAAGAAGTCAAAAAAAATTAAATCAAAATGGTTTCGTGTTGCGGTAGAAGGTGCCACCACCGACGGCCGTAAGATCCAAAAAGAATGGATCGAGCAAATGGCAGAAAATTATGATCGTGATGTTTATGGTGCACGCATCAATTTAGAACATATCAAAGGTTATTCACCTGATAGCCAATTTAAACGCTATGGCGATGTATTAGCATTACGAGCCGAAGAAATCAAAACCGGTCCATTAGCAGGAAAGCTAGCATTACTTGCACAAATTGAACCAACTGATGAACTCATTGAGCTTAATAAAGCTAAGCAAAAAGTTTATACCTCTATTGAAGTTAATGCCGAATTTGCTGACACAGGCAAAGCTTACCTTGTTGGTCTTGCTGTCACTGACGACCCTGCAAGCCTTGGTACCGAATTTTTAGAGTTCAGTGCAAAAGCAAGCGTTAACCCGTTAGCTAGCCGTAAACAATCACCCAATAACCTTTTCACCGTTGCCGAAGAAACAGTGATCGACTTTGAAGAGGTGGATCCCCAAAGTGATACCGCTTTTAGTGCCATGTTGGATCGTCTAACTGGCTTATTCAAAACCAAATCAGAAAAAGACTCAACCAAATTTGTACAACTTGGTGAGATTATCGAACAGTTCGCCACAGCAACAACTGATCGCTTTACGGAAATGGAAGCCAAAATTGTTGAACTAACTAACGAGCTAAGTGATGTCAAAAAACAAAATACCGAACTTGTCGAGCTATTAAGTGAATTGCCAGATTCGCCTGATCGCCCTCTTTCTACTGGTGGCTCGATCGACGTTGAAACAGACTGCTAAACAGTTGATTAAAGAACAAAACAGATTAACTAAATTGGGAAATCAATAATGAGAAATGAAACAAGAAAGCTATTTAACGGATTCAAACACCGCATTGCACAGCTTAACGGCATTGATAATGCCAGTGAAAGTTTTGCTGTCGATCCAACCGTAAACCAAACATTAGAAAAACGGACACAACAATCATCCGAATTTTTAAGCAAAATCAATTTTGAATTTGTTGATGCCCAAGAAGGTGAAAAAGTTGGCGTTGGTGTAACAGGCACAACAGCCAGCACAACCGATACCACAGCACAAGATCGGGAAGCGGTAGATATTTCCGACCTTAACAAGTTTAACTATCGTTGTGAACAAACTAACTACGATACATCAATCCGTTATGCAAAATTAGACGCATGGCGTCATAAAAAGAACTTCCAAACTATTTTACGTGATGCCCTAATTAAACAAAAAGCATTAGATCGGATGATGATTGGTTTTAACGGCACAAGCCGTGCAGTAACATCCAATCGAACCGCTAACCCATTATTGCAAGATGTCAACAAAGGCTGGTTGCAACATTACCGTGAAGATGCGCCAGAAAGAGTAATGAATGAAGGCACAGTAAAACCGGGTAAAATTATTGTCGCTAACAGCGGTGGTGATTATAAAAATTTGGACGCACTCGTCTATGATGCGGTTGAAAATTTAATTGATCCCGTCTTTTCAGATGATACCGGTCTAGTTGTTATCTGTGGTCGTGGACTGCTTCATGATAAGTACTTCCCGATCGCTAACGACGCCGATAAAAACACCGAAAAAGTAGCAGGTCAAATTTTACTGGCTAAAAAATCAATCGGTGAATTACCTGCGTATCGTGTGCCGTATTTCCCTAAAGGTGCCATGCTTATTACCACATTTAGCAATTTGGCCATCTATATTCAAAATGGAACCGCTCGCCGTCAAATTATTGACAACCCGAAACGTGATCGTATTGAAGATTACCAATCTGCCAACGAGGCGTTTGTCGTAGAGCGTTACGAAGCAGGCTGTTTAATTGAAAACATCGAGGTTCGATAACATGGCATCACCAGCTCAAAAATTTTTACAGAAACATTACGCTCAAAAAGAGCGTAATACCAACGATATAAAAACAACCAATGCTTATGAAATGATGCTGGCCAAGCTCAATAATGATCGCCTTCGTTTGAAAAAATTTCAATCAACAGAAGCAAAAATTGAGCTAAAAAAAGTGCTTATTCCTGAATATATGGATTGGATTAACGGCGTGCTTGAGTCTGATAATGCTCAGCAAGATGATGTATTTATGCGCCTATTAGTTTGGATGATTGATACCAAACAATTTGAACAAGCATACCCACTGGCCGAACATGCATTAAAACATAACTGGGTTACGCCTGATGAATACAAACGGCAAACCGCCACACTCATCACCGAAGAGCTAGCCAATACCACACTAACACAGATTAGCAACAAGCAAGTTGTTGATGCGGGTATTTTGCTTAAATTTGCTGAACTCGTCGCTGATAAAGATATGTTTGATCAGGTTCGAGCAAAACTAAATAAAGCCATTGGCTATGCACTAAAAGAAACACAGCCAGATCAGGCGTTAGGTTATTTGAAACGAGCTTTAGAACTTGATGAAAGTTGTGGCGTAAAAACAGCCATCAAAGAATTAGAAAAGGCCTTAAATAAGACCGATGCTTAACCGAGTGAACCCTCACACCTCGGCGGCACAAAAGCAATAAATGCATTCTGCAGGTTAACGCTTTTGTCCACCGCCGATTAACAAAGGTAAATTATGAACGACTTTACGGCTATCGCAAGCGCTAACGAAGCTGACAATATCGAAATTAGTAATATTTCGTTTTTTCCAGCAATTAATATCAGTGATGTTCGAAAAACTCAACGGCTAGACGGTACAGTCACAACTGAGCGACTAAAAGCCGCAATTACCAGTGCAATTATCGCTGTTAATGATGATCTATATAGCTGGCGAATAACAAAGCAAGCAGCTGGCATTACATCAATTAATGATTTAAGTGACCAGCAAATTAATGGCGAATCAAAATACTTACTTTTGTACAAGCACGCCGTTTATTCGTGGGCTAATGCATTATTGAATGAGCAGTACATCAATTTTGATGCAACAGCAAAAGCCAAAGCCAAAGGCGAGATTGAGCCTAACATCGACAGTATTGGCAATTTATATCGCAATGCTCGTTATGCCATTCGTGACATTTTAGGTAAATCACGATCGACCATGGAATTAATTTAATGATTGTTTATGCAATGCAAAATGAAACCGTTGACGCATTGGCGTATCGAGTTTTTGGCAAAACTAAAGGGATTGTTGAAATTATTTACCAACAAAACCCAACACTCTGTGAACTGCCGGCAATGCTCCCTATGGGTACCGCTGTAAATGTGCCCGAAGTGGTGCCAGAGCCTGAAAAAAAACGATTAAATTTATGGGATTAACCGAATGACAGAACCAACTACAACAACCTTCACCGCGGTGATTAGTGCATTTTCAATATCAATGATTTATCCCAATATTGAAAACGGCATTATTTTAGGTGCACTGTGTGGATCAATCTTACTGGTAATTAGTGAAGAACATATCTCGGTTCTTCGTCGTACCATTCTATTTTTTATATCGTTTGCGCTTGGAATATTGTTAGCCGAAATAACACTATATTTACTAATACCACTGTTCCCGTCCAACATTCAAACAAAGGTACCGCTTGGTCTTGGTGCATTAGTGGCATCAGCGGTAAGTGTCAAACTACTTCTTTGGTTAATTAAAAAGTTTGATGACCCATCTGCTTTATTCGACAAATTTAAAGGAGGTAAATCATGATAATTTTTAATGCATTTATTTGCCTGTTGATTGCTATTCGATTATTTACCTTTGATCGTGAAAACTACCAGTATAAAGCCCGATATGGCTGGCTAGCATGGCTAATGATCACATCCAGTGCGGCAGTATTTTTATTCTCATTTTTCGGGTTACTCGAACGTGCGTATTATGCTCAAGTTGTTATGAATACCGCACTGCTTCTCTGTTTTTTAATCAATAAGGGAAACATTGCCGCACTTTGCTATTTTTTTAACAAGACTCAACACAACAAGGTAAAACAATGATAACAACAGAACAATTACAAAATGTTGCCGATAAGCTTGGCATTGAATTAGCCATGGTACAAGCAGTAACCAAAGTTGAAGCTCGTTCATCAGGCATAAAAAACGGCTTACCCGTAATTCTATTTGAGCGGCATGTTTTTTATCGCCAACTTAAAAAATATGGCTTTGACGTAGAAAAATTGTCACACACTTATCCAGATTTAATCAATCCCAAGGCTGGCGGTTACTTGGGTGGTGCTCGTGAAAACTACCGGCTAACTCTGGCCAAACAAATTGATATGGATTCGGCAATTGAAAGTGCTAGCTGGGGCTTATTTCAGATTATGGGGCTCCATTGGCAACTACTTGGCTATGAATCAGCTCAGCAATTTGAACAACATATGACAGAAAGCGAGGCCATGCAGTTAGAGGCATTTTACCGCTTTATTTCTCATAGATCGAATTGCAAGCTATTACAAGCTATGAAAAATAACGATTTTTCAACATTTGCCAAGCTCTACAATGGTCCAACTTACAAAAAAAACAGTTATGACACAAAACTCAAAGAGGCGTACGAAAGCTATGCAAAATCTACTAAAAAATAGATGGTTACCTTGGTTGCTATTACTGCTTTGCTTATCGTTTAGCTATTTACGAGAACAGCTATTAAGTACCAAAAATAAACAATTACAGGCAAGCAATCTACAACTTCAAGACGACAAGCAAGAATTGATCGAAATCATTGATTATAAAAACAAGGAATTGCTTGACCTTAGTGATCAGTATCAAGCAAACGAGCAAAAACTAATAGAACAAAAAAATCAACTGCAAGTAGTTGATACGTTAAATCGTCAATATCAACAACAATTGGAGCAACTTATCAATGAAAATAAACAATTACGCATGTGGTCTGATACTAATTTGCCTGATGTTATTAAACGGCTGTACACACGGCCAGAAATCAAAGGAAGTGAAGATTATCAAAACTGGATGTCCAACCGTAACGCCTTGTTATCTTCCCATGAATAATTTAAAGCAGAACCGCTCATTAATTGACGACAATCAAGCCATCTTAACGGCATGGCATCAATGTGCAGTTCAAATCGAAATGATTTATCAATGCCAACAGGAGCAGCATGAAAAAAATTAATCAACTTCGAAAAGTACTTGAAGACAATAATTTATTTATCAAAAACAATCCCGATAAATTACATATATTTGTGGATGACGGTGACATAACAGCAACGGCTGCCAAATCATTAAGTTTTGAGTATGAGTACAAAGTTAATTTAATCATTACTGACTATGAACAACCCATTGATTATTTGATTGTACCAATAATGAGTTGGATGTATATCAATCAGCAAGAATTTATGGCAAACCCTGAACTAAGAAAAGGTGCCATTAAATTTGAAATTGAGCAATTAAACAATAATACAACCGATGTCAGTATTGAACTGAAATTGACAGAGCGTGTTATTGTAAAAAAAGGAAGCAACGGATTGGAATACAAACACATTACCGACGAACCACCCATAGATATGCGTCCTGATTGGGTTAATGAAATATGGCCGACGAATTAAATAAATTACATGAGTATGCAAACGGCATACTCACTCAACTAAATAACAGTAATCGCACCAAATTAGCACGTGAAATTGCTAAAAAACTACGGGAAAGTAACCGTAAACGTATTACAGCCCAGAAACAACCAAACGGCACCTCTTTTGAACCTAGAAGACCACAGGCGTTTCGAAAAAAAACGGGAAAGATTCGCCGTAAAATGTTTACCAAGCTACGAACAACTAAATATCTACGCATATCAGCAAACAGCAACTGCGCTACCGTAAAATTTATTAATTCGGTATCTCGTATAACACACATTCATCATTACGGATTACGTGCACGAGTAAATAAAAAAGATGATTGGACCATTAAATATCCGTCCAGAAAGTTGCTTGGCTTCAATCAACACGACTATAACATAATTGAGCAAATCACTATCGCCCACTTGGCTAGTAAGTTGTAAAAATCAATTTTACAAGTCGATAAGCTTTATTGTTTACCTATAAATAATAATGATAACGCTATGCAAAATTATCACCCTGCCGACCTAGTCGATATATTACGAAAAATTGAAAACCTGATCCGCCAAGGCGTTGTTTATCAAACCAAAGGCGATCGGGTAAAAGTCCGTTCTGGAAAATTAGTTACTGCTTGGTTGCCATGGTTTACTCATCGTGCTGGCAAAAGCCGATCTTGGTGGCGCCCTTCTATTGGTGAACAAGTATTTATTTTAAGCCCTAACGGTAACCTTGAACTTGGTTGCGTATTACCAAGCCTGTATTGTAATGATAACGCTCCCCCTTCTGATTCTGAGCACGGTTGTTTTGTTGAGTTTCCTGACGGTGCAACTTTTAAATATGAGCCAGCAGATAGTTCTTTGACAATAAACGGCATTAAAACCGCTTTTATTGATGCCGGTGACGAAATAACATTAAATTCTGGAAAAAAAATCACAATGCACGCTGGCACAGAAATTGCGATACATGCTGGTAAAAAAATCACAATGCAGTCAGATGATAAAATGGCAATACATGCGACTAATACAGTTTCTGCTCAATCACAATTTTTCGAATATTCAGCTGATACACGAATTAACTTCATGACAACAACTATTACGTACAGCTCAAATACAATTAATTTGGATGCTCCGCTGGTTAATTGTGCAGATCACGTAATGTTTAGAACATTTAGTGCAACCGGCTCGCCTTCCGGTGCTAGCGGTTCATCAGATAGCACTAGCATCATAACTGGTAATTTGATTCATATTGATGGGATTTTATCGTCGAACGGCGTTGTTCTGGATTCGCACGTTCACACTGATGTTCACGCAGGTGATGAGAATACAGGAGGTCCTAAATGAGTTATATCGGAATGAACAGCCGCAATGGCCGAACCATCACAGATATGGATCACATTAACCAATCCGTTAAAGATATTTTAACCACCCCGATAGGTTCACGCATAGAACGACGCGATTATGGTTCTTTTTTATTTTTGCTGTTAGATAATCCAAATACTGAAGCTACAAGGTTGCGTATCATTTCAGCAACAGTAATGGCACTAAATCAATGGGAGCCACGCATAAAACTGGATGCAGTTGATATTTTTGCCGATAACGAAAAGCTAACCATGCAATTAACCGGATCACGCACAGATAAGCCCAATCAAACCTTTACCAGTGATATAGAGATTGCAACATGGCCACGTTAACTGATTTATCAAAATTACCTGCACCAGATATTATCGAATCACTAAACTTTGAAGCTTTATTTGCTCAACGTAAAGAAAAGTTTATATCGCTATATCCAGCAGAACAGCAAAGCGAAGTCGCTAAAACATTGCAATATGAAAGTGAGCCAATCGTTAAACTACTACAAGAAAGTACTTATTATGAGTTAATTATACGCCAACGTATAAACGAAGCATCGCACGCATTAATGATTGCCCACGCTAAAGGCAATGACTTGGACAATCTGGGGGCTAACTTTCATGTTTATCGTTTAATCATTCAATACGAAGATAACACTGTCACGCCTGCAATCCCTGAAATTAAAGAATCAGATAGTGATTTTAGGCTACGAATTCAAGCGGCATTTGAGGGCTTATCTGTCGCGGGTCCTCGTGCCGCGTATGAATTTTATGCCCGCAGTGCGGATGGTCGAGTACTAGATGCCGCCGCTGAAAGTCCTGCACCTGCTTGCGTAACGCTAGCCATTTTGTCTCGTGAAAATAACGGTATTGCCAGTAATAATCTGATTAGCATTGTTGCTGACGCTGTCAATCAAGATCGGCGCCGCCCCATTGCCGATCGTGTTACTGTGAAATCTGTCACATTGATTGAATATAAAATAAACGCAAAACTTTATTTATATTCAGGTCCTGAATCAGAACCCATCAAAAAAGCGGCAATTGCTAATTTACAAGCATATATAACCGAAAAGCACCGTATTGGGCGCAGAATTAATCGCAGTGCCATTATTTCAGCATTACATGTTGCTGGTGTTCAACGTGTCGAATTACTACAACCTGCACAAGATATATTAATCAATCGAGAACAAGCCAGTTATTGCACAAATTATCAAGTTGAGGTTGCCGGTTATGACGAATAGGACGCTATTACCCCCCTCTGCCACTCAATTTGAGAAAAATTTATCACAAGCTATGATTTGTGATCTACCTATTCATTTACGTTCACTTTGGGATCCAAAAACATGCCCATTTGAGCTATTACCTTATTTAGCTTGGCAATATAGCGTTGATCGTTGGGACGAAAAATGGCCAGAACAAACAAAACGTAAAGTTATTGCTGAGGCATTTGAAATTCACAAACTAAAAGGTACCAAGGAGGCCATTCGCCGTGCAGTTGAACCATTTGGTTATTTGATAAATGTTATCGAATGGTGGCAAAACAACAAAACACCCGGCACATTTGCGATTGAAATTGGCATATCAGATAAGGGTATTACCGATGAATCTTACCAAGAGTTAAGCCGTATCATTGATGATGTTAAACCCGTTTCAAGGCATCTATCAGGTTTATCACTGCAACTCGTAACAAGCGGTAGCACAACAGCAGGAGCCAGTTGTTATGATGGAAACACATTAAACATCTACCCGTATATTACGAAAACCATTACAACATCATCAAAAGGTCTGATTGGCGCAATTATTAACTTAATCGATACAATGAGCATACAACCATGAGTCAAACTTACTACACAATATTAACCAAATTAGGCGCAGAACTATTAGCTAATGCTACCGCATTAGGTGTTCCGCTAAAATTAACCAGCATGGCAGTTGGCGATGGTAATGGTTCAATACCAAAGCCTATCGCTACACAAATCGCACTCGTTAACGAAGTCCGCCGAGCGCCTTTAAATTCTCTATCAGTGGATAAAAACAACCCTAATCAAATTATTGCTGAACAAGTGATACCCGAAAATGAGGGCGGTTGGTTTATTCATGAAATCGGCCTGTATGATGATAACGGCCATTTAATAGCTGTAGGTAACTGCCCATCAACCTATAAACCGAAACTTGCTGAAGGTAGTGGGCGCACTCAAGTTATCAGAATGATTATTGTTGTTGATAATGTTGATTCAGTAGCATTAAAAATAGATCCGTCTGTCGTGTTGGCTACGCGTGAATATATTGATGACCAGATAGGTAACTGCGTTCCAATGTCTCGATCGGTTAACAATAAAAAACTCGATAACGACATCGTCTTGATTGCTGACGATATTAATTCTTTACCAGCCGTTAAAAACGTGAATATTTATGATGTCAGCGTTGACACCCGTTTTAAAAAACGCCCCCTGTTCAATGGCGTTGGTATAGCTGCGTTCAGCGATTTCGATGCCAGCATCGGCGCAAATGGCTATCAAAAATTACCGTCGGGTTTGATTATCCAGTGGTGCTCAGCCCAGACAAACTCGGCAGGTACATTATTGTTAACGTTGCCGATTGAGTTTCCCAACAACTTGTTTAACGTAATTATAACAGAAGCAAACTCTGCAGGATGGGATTTGCGCTCTGCGTACTCATATGGTTATGCGGCGCAGCATTCAACACGTTCAACTATCGCTATCGCATCCCGAGTTATTTTGAACGGTGGAGGTGTTGGCGGAGCTTCTGGGCGATTTTCGGTTATCGCTATCGGCAATTAAACAGGATAAACACTATGACAATTTATTACAATTCAAAAAAAAACGCATTTTACGATTCAGATATTAACGCTGTTCCGTTGGGGTCGATAGAAATCAGTGCTGAGCTACACGCAAAATTATTACAAAATCAAACTAACGGGTTGGTGATAACATCAGACAAAAGAGGACAACCAATAGCTATTGAGCCAATTATTACATCTGATGATAAAAAAGAGCTAAACAGCACTAAAAAACAAAAATTAATCAATGAAGCTAATGAAAAAATAGCTATTTTGCAAGATATTATCGATCTTGATATGCAAGAAGCAAACGAAGAAGAGCAACTTAAACAATGGAAAAAATATCGAATATTGTTAATGCGTGTCGATATTAACCAGTCTGATATCAATTGGCCAGAACAACCACGCAATATTTAAGATATTGGTGTTAGCTGTTCGACTTGTAAAAACAAAATCTACAACCTGAACAACTAACACCATTTTTTTAATGTGCAACTATCTCCGTACATTTATTTTGCAACCTTACATATGTAAACTGCTACGGAGATCTTATGGCCAACGATTACCATCACGGCGTCCGAGTTATCGAAATTAATGAAGGTGCACGAGCAATCAGAACAGTATCAACGGCTGTCATTGGCATTGTGTGTACCAGCGATGATGCGGACGCTAATCATTTTCCACTTAACACACCGATTTTAATTACCAATGTTAACTCTGTAATTGGTAAAGCGGGTTCACAAGGCACACTAAAACCAACGCTTGAAGCCATTGCGGATCAGTGTTCACCCGTTATTGTTGCTGTCCGTGTTGAAACTGGTGCAACAGAAGCCGACACAACGGCAAATATCATTGGTACAACAACAAACGACGGCAAATATACTGGCATGAAAGCCCTGCTTTCAGCACAAACCCAACTTAAAGTTAAGCCACGTATTTTGGCTGTACCGGGTTACGATTCGTTACCAGTTGCAACCGCATTAATATCAATAGCACAAAAATTGCGTGCATTTTGCTACTTATCAGCTTACGGAGCAAAAACCAAAGAAGATGCAGTACTTTACCGCAATCAACTTGGCGCCCGTGAAGCTATGGTAATTTGGCCGAACTTTATTGGGTTTGATACAACACAAAAACAAAACGTCACATTGGCCGCAACAGCTCGGGCTATTGGCTTACGTGCCAAAATCGACCAACAGGTCGGCTGGCATAAAACATTATCAAATGTGGCCATTAATGGTGTGACGGGAATTTCTCATGATGTTTTTTGGGACTTGCAAGAAGAAAGCTCTGATTCCAACTACTTAAACGAAAATGAAGTCACTACACTGATTTGTAATCAAGGTTACCGCTTCTGGGGATCTCGCACTTGCTCAGCAGATAGCTTATTTGCGTTTGAAAACTACACACGCACGGCACAAGTATTAGCAGACACCATTGCCGAAGCTCAATTTGCCTTGGTTGATCTACCAATGCACGCCTCATTAATCAAAGATTTGATCGAATCAATTAACAATAAATTCCGTGAATTAAAATCGAATGGCTACATCATCGACGGTAAAGCATGGTTCGATCCAGAAGCGAACACGCCAGACATTCTAAAAGCTGGAAAGTTATATGTCGATTATGACTACACCCCGGTACCACCATTAGAAAACCTTATGTTACGCCAGCGCATTACTGACAAGTATTTGGTCGATCTGGCTAATTCAGTAGCAGCTAATTAAGCGGAGATCAACTAAATGGCTTTACCTAAAAAACTCAAATACTTTAACGTTTATGTTAACGGTACTTCTTACATCGGTCAGGTTGAATCATTCACGCCGCCAAAGCTAACCCGAAAACTTGAAAATTTCCGCGGTGGTGGTATGCCTGGTTCTGCCCCTATTGACCTTGGCTATGACGATGACGCTTTAGTTGTGGACTGGTCAATTGGCGGCCTTGCATACGAAGTATTAAAACAACACGGCGGATTATTAAATGGTGTGACATTGCGCTTTGCGGGTGCTTATCAAAAAGATGATAGTGAAGACTATACTAAAGTCGAAATTATTATGACAGGTCGCCACAAAGAACAAGATCGCGGTGAACTCAAACAAGGTGAGAGTAATTCAACGAAGATTACCACACACTGCACCTACTATAAAGAAATTATCGACAACGAAGAAAGCGCCGAAATTGATTTTATTAATATGATTGACAAAATTGGTGGCACAGACCGATTAACACAAGCACGCCAAGCAATTGGTATCTAATAAACCGTAAAACATAGCCCGCAAGGGCTATCACAATTATCAATAAAATTATTATGAGGGTAAAAGTTATGCAAAACACACAACAAGTTAAATTAAAATCAGGCTTACAATCAGGTAAAACAACTATTACTGAATTAACAATACGCAAACCTTTAACGGGTGATCTTCGTGGAGTAAAATTGGTCGATTTTATCGAGCTAGATATTGATTCACTAGCAAAAGTACTACCACGCATTGCAACTCCAGCAATTGCTGAACATGAAGTTTTCAATTTAGATTTAATTGACCTTTCCGAAATAACAAAAGTAATTGCTGGTTTTTTGTCAGAGAAATCGAACAATGCAACAACGGGATCCCAAACCGAGTAGAAGATGCTATAGCGGATATTGCTTCAATATTTCATTGGCAACCATCAGCTATGTATGAGTTTACATTATCCGAACTAATGGAATGGCGGGAACAAGCCCGCCTAAGAAGCGGTTCAACTGATGAATGATTTACAATTAAAAATTACGTTAAACGGCATAGATAAAACAAGCCGACCGCTTCGCAATATAAAAGGCGGTGCAAAAGGACTTGCTCAACAAATTAAAGAAACAAAAGAAAAACTATCACAACTAAATGATCTTCAAAAAAATCTTGATGGTTTTGCCAAATTAAAGCAACAAGTTAAAGATTCACGAAAAGCATTTAATGATGCTCGGGATAAAGTAAAATTACTTTCTGAACAATTTACTAATACATCGTCATCAACAAAAAAAATGAGACGAGAGTTAGAAAAAGCAAAAAAAGAAGCTAATAAATTAAAAGATTCATTTATTTCATTGGCTTCCAAACAAAGGCGGCAATATACCGAATTCATAAGGGCAGGAATTAGTACTAAAAATATAGTAAATCATCAAGAAACCTTAAAAACAAAAATTTTAGAAACGACACAAGCACTTGCACAACAAAATGCAAAATTGAGTCAACGCAACGCTCATTTACAAAAGTTGAATAATATCCGTGCAAAATACGATACCGGCATGCAACGCATGGCGGTGCTCGGTGGAGTCGGCTATGGTGCCCTATCGACTGGGAAAACAGTAGCCAGAGGTATGAAAAACTTGCTATATACTGGTTACGAATTTGATGCCAGCATGAGCGCAACGCAAGCGGTAACCAGAATTGACGATAAAAACGATCCTCGTATGTTAGCACTACGAAAACAAGCACGAGAATTGCCATTAGTCTCTAAATTTACTGATAGCGAGGTAGCTCAAGGACAATATTTTTTAGGCAGAACGGGATATAATCCAGATCAAATATTAAAAGCAATGCCTCATGTGTTGAACCTTGCCGCCGCTGGTGATCTTGATTTAGCAACTACCGCCGATATATCTTCAAACATACAAAAAGCAATGCGCATTCCAGCAGAAGAAATGGGGAAAGTATCTGATGTCTTAACTGCCGCATTCACACGCAATAATGTTGACATTCGAATGTTGGGGGAATCCCTTAAGTATACTGCTGGTATTTCTCAGCAATACGGTCAAAGTTTGGAAACACTAACTACCGCTACTGCGCTACTAGGTAACGCTGGTATTCAAGGTAGCCAAGCAGGTACATCTCTTCGACAAGTTCTAATTAGAATTGGTAATAGTAACACGGTTAAAAAACTGGGAATAAAAACTGCAGATAAAAACGGCAACATGAGAGATCTTGGAGATATATTTGAAGAAATACAAAAAGCCACATCTCACATGGGCAACGTGCAACGAGCGGCGATATATAAAGATATTGCAGGACAAATCGGAGTTACTGGATTTAACGAATTAATGGCAACCGTTGAAACAGGGGAATTCCAAGCCATGCGTCGAGAATTATATAATTCAAAAGGCGAAGCCGCAAAAGTAGCAAAAATAAAACTCGACAACTTAGCCGGTGATATGACAATGCTACATGCTGCATTTGAAAACATCAGCGTTGAACTATTCGAAAAAAATAATGACTGGCTACGTAAAGCTGTTCAAGGTTTAACTAATTTATTACATGGTTTTGGTGAGTTTCTCAAAAAACATCCAGCGGTAAGTAAAGCATTGGTTGTTATTGGTGCGGGGCTAGCAACAATTACTACTGCATTTGGTGCATTTGCAATAATGCTAATGAGTGTTTTTGGTCCAATGTTAATGACCCGATTTATATTATCAAGAATTGGTTTATCATTTGGTGGTTTATCTATAAAAACGAATGTTGCAAAAAAAGGGTTTTCGTCGTTTAGCAAAACATTATTATCATTTATTGTGCCAGGTAAAAAAACTGGCTCAATATTAAAATCAATCGGTAAATCAATACTAGCTATTGGTAAATCACCTAAAAAACTTCTACTTGGAGGAATTGGATTTACCGGATTACCATTTAAAAGAATAAGCTCATTATTTGGCAAATCAACATTAATTCCCCGTATATTACAATTTTTTGGTTTTGCACTCAGAGGAGTTAGCTTTGTTCTTGGCCCAATCGGTTGGATTATTACTGCAGCTAGTTTGCTTTATAAATACTGGCAACCCGTTAGCGCCTTTTTTATTGGTTTTTGGGAAGGATTAAAAGAATCATTATCGCCCGTAGCTGAAGAATTTTCATATCTTGAACCGTTTGTTACAACAATCGGTGATGGATTTAAATGGCTTGGAGAAAAAATAAGTAGCTTAATAAATTGGTTTTGTGAACTGTTTGAACCAGTAAAGTTAACAAAAGAAGAATTCAAAAACGCAAAAGAATCAGGCAAATCTTTTGGGAGAAGTGTCGGCGAGGCAATTCGATGGCCTTTAAGTATGTTAAACAAACTATACTTAAAATTTAAAGAATTTAATGACTTTTTAGACGCAACATTTCAAAAAATTGAAGGAATACTTTCTGGAGAAGGAATCATCTTTGATAAATTTACAAAAATAGGATCTTATATTTCTGATGGAATCATCACAGGAATCATCAATAAACAAGATGAAACAAAGAAAGCAGTATCAAATCTTGGTACAAATATTAGCAACTGGTTTAAAAGCACTTTAGATATTCACTCACCATCCAGAGTTTTTGCTAAATTCGGCGGTTATACAATTGATGGTTATATACATGGCATTGAACATAACCAAAGTGATGCATTCCGCTCAATGTGCCAACTTGGAAAAAACATTGGCAACCGATTTAAAAATACATTAGATATTTACTCACCTTCTCGTTTATTTACAAAATTTGGCGGACACGCGGTTGATGGGTATGTTAACGGTATTGAACGAAATCAAAATGACGCAATACAAAGTGTTGGCCAACTTGCAAACAACATAATAACCACAGGATCACAACTTTCAAGTGGTGTTGTCGTAGATAATCGCCGCCCTATTAGGGGTACCTCAGGTATATCACAATATTACATAACAATAAATGCCGCACCTGGCATGAATGAAAAAGAATTGGCACGTTGTGTAGCTAAAGAGATAGAACGACGTGAACGTAATCAATCAGCACACTACCGTTCAAGTTTAAGGGATATCGATTAATATGATGATGATGTGTTACGGCTTATTTGTTTTTGGTTTAAAAACAATACCCTATCAGACTGTCGAAGAAAATAAAGATTGGCGTTTCCCAGCTAATTCACGGGTAAATCAACGTTCAGCATTACAATTTATTGGTCGTGATAACGAAACAATAATATTGTCTGGCGTATTGTATCCAGAATTAACTGGCGGTCGATTAAGTTTGGCTGTTTTAGAAAGAATGGCCGATCTTGGTTACTCATGGCCATTAATCGAAGGTACAGGTATGCATCTTGGCTTCTTCGTTATGACCAACTTAAAAAAAACAAAAACGGAATTTTTTAAAGATGGGGCACCCCGCAAGATTGAATTCACTATATCACTAACAAAAGCTGACCCGGCAGACCGACTGCCTTTCGCTGATATTATAGGGATGATATGAAACAACCAACCTACACAATCACAATTGATGATAAAAATATTACATCTAATTTTGATAAACGTCTTATCTCGATGCAGATTACTGATAATCGAGGGTTAGATGCTGACACCATATCGATTGAACTAGATGATAGCGACGGCAAACTTGAACTGCCAAAGCGAGGAGTTCAAATTAGCGTATCACTAGGCTGGATTAATGATAATGTTATATTACAAAACATATTCACTATTGACGAATGCGAGCACTCCGGAACACCAGACGTACTATCAATTCGTGGCAAAAGCGCCAATTTGCGTGACTCACTAAACGAAAAACGTGAAAAAAGCTACTCCGATACAACACTTGGGGCAATAACCGAAGAAATTGCAAAACGGCACGATCTGCTGTTCAGAATAGATAAAAGTATAGAGCATGAACACATTGCTCATATAGACCAGACCAATGAATCGGATGCCTCGTTTTTAACACGCCTATACAACGATTTTAATGCCGCTGTAACATTAAAAAATGGCATGCTGATTATTTTCAAAAAAGGATTGGCAAAAACAGTAAATGGTCAAGGCATCCCGACAACAACAATCACCCGGAAGCTTGGCGATCAGCACCGCTTTGCTATTGCCGATAGAAATGCTTACACTGGCGTAAAAGCTTATTGGATTGACTACCGCCAACAGAAAAAGCAGCAAACCAAAGCAACTCGAAAAACGAAAAACAACCAAACAAGCAAAGATGAAAGTGGCGTGCTAGTCGGCGCCGATGAAAACGTAAAAATATTACGGCACACATACGCATCCAAACAAAGCGCTTACCGAGCGGCTCGTAATGAATGGTACAAATTACAACGCGGCGCATCACAATTTAGCATCAACCTTGCCGAAGGACGCCCTGACATTTACCCAGAAATGCCCGCCTCAGTCGAAGGATTCAAAAAGGAGATCGACTCAACACTATGGACAATAACCCGTTGCACACACAGCTTAGACACAAACAGTGGTTATACCACTTATGTTGAACTCGAAATTAAATTAGAAGATGAAGAAAAACCCAAAGAAGAAAATGAATAATGCTGGATTTAATTAAAAGTTAATATAAAATTAACTAAAAATTAAAGAAGAGGTAAAGTATCGATGAAATGCCCACACTGTAAAGCCAAAACCGTAATCCGAACTAGCCAAGAACTCAGCGAACTAACTCGCAAGCAATATCGACAATGCACAAATGTTTACTGCTGTCACTCATTTACGGTATTGCAATCTGTCTCAGAAACGATAGTGCCCAGCGCTTGCCCTGATCCAGCAGTAAAGATACCTATTTCACCAAAAAACCACTACCAACTACATACAAGATAAAGCTTAAATGGGTTGTATTATAAAATACGACCCAATCAATTTTCTGTAACTAACATAAAAACTAACCGCCATTTTACCGCCACTTAGTAAAGTTGACTGATTTTCATAATGTGATTTTTAAATGTAAACTTTTGATTATATTAATTTAGAATGGTGGCCCCTACTGGACTTGAACCAGTGACCAATCGATTATGAGTCGACTGCTCTGACCAACTGAGCTAAGGGGCCATTTTGATGTGCTACTGAATTAGTAGGTTTGCGATTATAATAGAGTTAAATCGAATTTGCTATAGTTAATTAATAAAATAGGTTGGTTTGATTATTTATTAACCTTCATTTTATTGGATTTTGTGCAAACTTAATTACTGATATTCTTTGTTTAACTAAACTGATACAATAAGTTAAGCTATTTGTTATATTGGATGAGGAAATTTTATGTTTATTAAAAAATCGCTAGTTATTGGTGTTACAATATCAACAACTTTGCTTTTAAGTGCTTGTAGCAACTCTAATCATCAACTTACTTCTGCCGGTAGTCATGTTCAATTCATCGATACTAAACCTGCTGCTTCTTGTCAATTATTGGGTAAAGCCGAAGGACGCCGTAGTAGCTTCTTTTCTGGTCTTAAAACACATAGTGAACTTATTCGCGATGCAGCAACAGAACTAATGAATAATGCAGCTGCTATGGGGGGCAATGTAATTTATAATGCTCAAGATGCGTCTATGAAGTATATTTCAGATATTGCGCCAACAGATGCAATTATGGTTGGTGAGGTTTATCGTTGTAAATGATGTGTAACTAAACAAAAAAACAGGAGGTTTGACCTCCTGTTTTATTATTTATAATTCTTAGTATGATCTTAAATTAACCATGTTGTTTTTCAAATTGCTGCATAAAATCAATTAAATAATTGACGCCTTCTTGATCCATCGCATTATAAATAGATGCACGCATTCCACCTGCAATTCTGTGACCTTTGATGCCGATAATGTTAGCTTGAGTTGCTTCGCTTACAAATTTTTTATCCAACTCTTCATTTGGTGATAAGAAGGTAACATTCATAATTGACCGATTAACTGCTGCAACATTATTTCGATAAAAATCAGATTGGTCGATGAATTGATATAGTAATTGTGCTTTAGCTTGGTTTCGTTGTTGCATTGCTTTTAGCCCACCAAGTTTTTTGATCCATTTAAACACCAAACCAGACATGTACCATGCAAATGTAGGCGGTGTATTAAACATAGAGTCATTGTCTAATAAAATTTTGTAGTCTAATACTGATGGTAAGATTTTTTGTGCATAGCCAATTAGATCTTCACGCACAATAACTATAGTGATACCTGATGGACCAATGTTTTTTTGTGCGCCAGCATAAATGATACCGTATCTGCTTATGTCAATAGGTTGTGATAAAATGCATGAAGATAAGTCGGCAACAACAGTTTTGTTATCAAAATTAGGCTCTTCAAAAATCTGAACACCGTCGATGGTTTCATTTGGACAATAGTGTACATAAGCTGTGTCATCATTTAATTGCCACTCTGACATAGATTTAACCAACGTTAGTCCGTTTTGTTTGATAACAACATTTTGTTCATTCACTTGACAATATTTGCTGGCTTCTTTGATTGCGCATTGGCTCCAATAACCACTATTAATATAGTCGGCACTGGTTTTATTCCCTAAAATATTTAATGGAACAGCAGCAAATTGTGCTCTGGCACCACCTTGGCAATAGAGAATTTTGTAATTGTTAGGAAGGTTTAAGATTTCTCGTAGGTCGTTGGTAGCTTCAATAGCACAGGCGTCAAAATCTTTACCTCTATGGCTTAATTCCATGACTGAAGCGCCTGTATTATGCCAATTTAATAATTCAGTTTGAACTTGTTTTAATACATCTGCAGGCAATTTTGCTGGGCCGGCACTAAAATTATAACTTTTATTCATTGCAATTCACTTTGATCCATTCAAAAAGAACTCTATTTTTACACTGTATGAATAGATATACAATCATATTTTTTGTTAAAAAGTTTCAGGTAACTATGTGTTTCAGTATAAAAATACCGGCTAATGCCGGTATAGTTGTTATTAGAATAATATAGCTATTTATGAAAGTTGTTGCTTGGCAACTTCAATCGCTGATTTTACCTGTTGTGGTGAAACCCCACCTTTGGCACAGCGTTTAGCTAGGCATGATTCTAACGATAATATTGGATAAACATCATTATCAATAACTGGGCTAAATTTTTGTAGTTCTTCAAGCGAAAGTTCTTCGAGCGCTTTTTGCTTTGCAATAGCCTCAACAATTGCTTCACCAACAATGTGGTGAGCCTCACGAAACGGTATGCCTTTGGCAACTAAATAATCAGCCAGTTCAGTTGCATTAGAATAACCTTGTTTGGCAGCTTCTTGGCAATTTGTGTAGTTAATCTTAATATCCTCGAGTACTAGTGTGGCCATATCTAAGCATTCTTGCCAAGTATCAAGTGCGTCAAATAGGTGCTCTTTGTCTTCTTGTAAATCTTTATTATAAGCAAGCGGTAAACCTTTGAAGGTCATTAAGGCTCCTGTTAATGCACCCGCAACCCGCCCTATTTTGCCACGAATCAGTTCTAATGCATCTGGATTCTTTTTTTGTGGCATGAGTGAAGATCCTGAAGTCACTCGATCTGATAGTTCAACAAAATTGGCTTCACCACTATTGAAAATAATAAGATCTTCAGCAAAACGCGATAGGTGTACCATACCTATTGAGGCATTATTTAATAGTTCAAGGATGTGATCACGATCAGACACCGAATCCAGACTATTATTCGTTGCTTGAGCAAACCCTAACCAATGAGCCAATTGCTCACGATCCATTGGATAGGCAGTTCCAGCTAAGGCACCAGAGCCTAACGGACTAACATCTAAACGTTGTAATGTATCTTCTAAGCGGCTGACATCACGACTTAACATTTCAAAATAAGCCAAGCACCAATGCGCAAATGTAATTGGTTGTGCTCGTTGCAAGTGGGTGTAACCAGGCATAATGGCTTTTTGGTACTGTTCAGCGGTTGTAACTAGTAATTGGCGTAAATGATTTATCGCATTAATTAAATGAGGAATTTGGTCTTTACACCATAATTTTAAGTCGGTTGTTGATTGGTCATTACGGCTTCGTCCTGTGTGTAATTTTTTACCTAAGTCGCCAATTTTTTCAATCAGTTTTTGTTCAACCCAACTGTGTATGTCTTCGGCATCACTTTGTAAAATTTGGTTAGGATCTTGTTTAACCAATAACAACAATTCATTTAAGGCTTTTTCTAATTTTTTTTGTTCATCATAAGATATAACGTTAACCGTCACCAATGCTTTTGACCAAGCAATTGAGCCAATGATATCTTGCTCTGCAAGACGATAATCAAAGCGCAATGAATCATTAAAATGCTTAAATCGTTGATCTGCTTTTTGGCTAAAACGCCCACCCCATAATGCCATAATTACCTCAATATTATCTTAAATGAATGTTATCTTAATGATTAACTATACAATTTCAATTTTGTTTTATATATTTATTTTTATAATAAAATTAAATTTAATCAAGAATAAAAATAATATATACAGGACGTTGCCTGTATATATTTATTATTAACGCTATTTTATTTGCAAATTGGCGTTTAGTTTTTCGCTTTTTTAGCAGTTTGTTTTTGCTGTTTCTCATTTAAAGCACGTATGCGTGATGACAATGAAAATAGACGAATAAATCCACCTGCATGACTATGATCATAAACTTCATCTTCACCAAATGTAGCAAATTCTTCATTATATAAACTATTTGGTGATTTCTTTTGCACGGCAGTTGCATTACCTTTATAAAGTTTAACCACTACTTCCCCCGTCATGTCTTGTGCCAAAACTTCAGCCGCAGCTTGAATTGATCGACGATATGGTGCAAACCAGCGTCCATCATAAACAACATAAGCCATTTCAATACCTAGTTGTTCACGCCATTTAAAGCTGTCACGGTCTAATATTAATTGTTCTAAACCACGTAATGCTGTCATCATTATTGTGCCGCCAGGCGTTTCATAACAACCACGCGATTTGATACCGACTAAGCGATTTTCAATAATATCAACTCGACCAACACCATGTTTTGCACCAATTTTATTTAATGTTGCAACACAGTTATATGGTGATAATTTTTTCCCATTTACTGAAACCACTTCACCTTTTTCAATACCAATGGTTACTAATTCTGGTTGGTTTGGAGCATCTTCTGGCGAAACAGTCCAAGCCCAGCAATCTGTATTAGCTTGGTTCCATGTGCTTTCTAACACACCACCTTCAGTGGAGATATGCCATGCGTTTTCGTCACGGCTGTAAATTTTTTCAACGGTTGCAGTTGTTGGAATTTTACGAACTTTTAAATAATCAATTAATGCTTCGCGTGAACGCAGATCCCATTCACGCCAAGGAGCAATCACTTTAAGTTGTGGTGCAAGTGCAGTATAGGTTGTTTCAAAACGCACTTGGTCATTGCCTTTACCAGTCGCTCCGTGACAGAGTGTATCAGCCCCGACTTCTAACGCATATTCAACTTGCGCTTTTGCAATAATTGGACGAGCCATGGAGGTACCAAGATAATAAGTTCCTTCGTATAAGGCCCCTGTTTTTAAGACCGGATATACGTAATCTTTAACAAATTCTTCTCTTAAATCAACAACTTTACAAGCAATTGCACCCGATGCTTTAGCCTTTTTTTCTACATCTTTTAGTTCTTTTGGATCTTGACCTACATTAGCAACAAAGGCATAAACTTCACATCCACCATAATTTTCTTTCAACCAAGGAATAATTGCTGATGTATCCAAACCACCTGAATAAGCCAATACAACCTTTTTTGTTCCACTTTTTTTCATGTTATACCCTTTCTAAATTAACTGACGATAAAAATGAGTTAAAAACTTTTTTATTAATCATTAAATATAGATAACTAGCTTAATATACTAGCTGATCAATATCTAAGCAATGATTCTTGTGCCTGTAGAGCCTGATTGCCCGTTAAATAATTCGATGAGTTGGTGGGATTCTTTCCAACTAGCAATATCAATTGGTCGCCCTAAGGCCTTGGCGGCTTCGAAAGCTGAATTCACTTTAACGACCATACCGTCTGTAATAACACCTTTAGCAATCAGTTGATCCGCTTGCGATTGCGTTAATGATTCAATGCGTTGTTTGTTTTCGTCAAGTACGCCAACTACATCAGACAATAATATTAAATCAGCATTTAAGGTCTTAGCTAGCGCTACCGCTGCGTGATCGGCATTAACATTCATCATTTGTCCCGCATGGGTAATACCAATCGAGCTAATAATGGGAAGGTAACCCGAATTAATAAGTAGATTGATTAATGTAGGATCGCCAGCTTTAGCTTCACCAACATAGCCTAAATCTTCTGAAATTTGTTTAACTTCTACACTATTACCATCAGCTAAACAGAGTCCTACACTTGCTATTTGCTGTTTTTTTGCTTCTGACAATAAAGTAGTATTGGCACTGCCAGCAAGGCTACCAACAATAACGTCAATTTGATCTGCAGGAGTTACACGTAATCCATTGCGACGGACTACGGGTAAAGAAAGCCTATCCATTAACGAATCAACTACCGTACCACCACCATGAACAATAATTAATGATCGTTGAAAATTTTTTTTGTACTCACTAATAACGTCAAATAATTTACTTAAGGCATCTTTGTTATCAAGTAATACACCACCAAGCTTTATAATTAATGGTTTCATTTTAGTTTCCTATTAATTTAACCTACTTTTAATTCATTAAAAATTTTTGTACAGAGTTTAGAAATAATTTACTCATTTTTATAATAGTGATGTGGTTTCATCAAAATTATATCGAATGTTCATACACTGCACAGCTTGTGCTGCTGCGCCTTTTAATAAATTATCTTCAACAGAAATTAATATTAAATGACGATCTTTCAATACAAATCCAATATCACAATAAGGCAGACCAATGACAGATTTTAACGCTGGCCAATTTTTTTGATAAATTCTAATCAAAGGTTTATTTTGGTAATATTTATTTAAAGCTTTGAGGATATCTTGTGATGTTACACCTTCTTTTACTCGACAAGTAATTGTGGCGTGGATACCTTGTTTAAAACTGCCTAAATGAGGTGTAAAGATCACTTCTTGACCTAAATGTGTTGCAATTTCTGGTTGGTGTCGATGCGTAAAAAGTCCATAAGCATGTAAACTTACTTCACAAAATATATTATTATACGAAGGTTTTCGACCTGATCCACTCACCCCACTTACAGCATTAATAACAGGCCATTGTGAATTATCTAGTAGCACCTCCTCAATTAATGGTTTTAGTGGTAATTGTGATGCTGTAGGGTAACATCCTGGTACAGCAATAAGTTGTGCCTTTTTAATTTGTTCACTATTCCACTCTGCTAAACCATAAACTGCTTTATCTAACCATTTTGGATACTGATGGGTAAAACCATAATAGTCGGTATAAAAACTAGCCGAATTAACTCTAAACGCACCCGACAAATCAAAAACTGTACAACCATGTTCTAAAAAATAAGGAGCTATATTATGGCTGATAGCATGTTCAGTAGCTAAAAAAACAATATCAAGATCATTGATATAGGAAGAATAATCAGCAGTGGCAATAAGTGGTAAGTCAACAACACCTTTTAACTGAGGGTGTAAATCATAATCAGAAATAAGCTTACCACCGTCTTGGCTGTTTTCAGACACAGTTAAAGCAATAAGTTGTATATGCGAATGCTTGTATAAATAATAAGCTAATTTTGCCCCAGCATAACCACTTGCACCAACAATAATTGCTTTTAACATACCCTACCCTTATCTATTTTTTATGCAATAATGTGCATATAGTAGGTTATTTATAAGGCTATTACAAGCATAAAATGAATTTTTATTCACTTTTTGTGAATTAAATTTCATTTATTTTTTTGCAAACATATCAATATTATAACTTATTATTGTAACTACCCCCCTAAAATAGTACAGCAAAAAAGTAGAAAATTCTCTATGATAAAAGTAAAAGGGGATTTAATTATGAAAAAAATGACTGAACATCAAATCGTCGCTATTTTAAAAGAAGCTGAAGCGGGTATTCCGGTTAAAGAACTGTGCCGTAAATATGGCATGGGTAATTCAACTTTCTATAAATGGCGAGAAAAATACGGCGGAATGGAAACTTCGGATATCAAACGCTTAAAGGAGCTGGAGGCTGAAAATCGCAAGCTTAAGCAGATGTTTGCCGAACTGAGCT